>JAYVTJ010000068.1:0-8731 GCA_043774415.1 Fimbriiglobus sp.
GTTCGAGATGGCAAAATTGAGACGGTCATGGTGGGTCAACCGCTGTTGGCGGGGGCCACGATCATCGACCTGAAAGGGGCGACGATCATCCCCGGTCTCGTCGATACGCACTCGCACATCGGGATTTACCCTAAGCCGTCCGTACCCGCTCACGCCGACGGCAACGAAATGTCCGGCCCCGTCCAACCGGGCATTCGCGCGATCGACGCGATCTGGCCGGACGACCCCGGCATTCGCATGGCGCTTGCGGGTGGGATCACCACGGCGAACATTATGCCGGGTTCGGGGAACGTGATCGGCGGGCAAACGTTGTACGTGAAACTGCGTGGCAACACGGTCGAAGACATGCGCGTCACCGGCAAACTCGCCGACGGTGCGGAAGTGCTGGGCGGCTTGAAAATGGCCAACGGCGAAAACCCGAAGGGCTACGGCCGGAACCGGCAACAAGCCCCGTTCACGCGGATGAAAATTGCCGCCCTCCAACGCGAACAGTTCGTGAAAGCCCGCGAGTACAAGGCGAAAAAGGATGCGACGGAGAAGTACGACACCGATCTTGGCATGGAAACACTGGTCGAAGTCCTGGAACGCAAACGCACGGTCCACTTCCACTGCCACCGCGCCGACGACGTGATGACGGCCATTCGCATCTCGGAAGAGTTCGGTTTCGAACTCGTGCTGCAGCACGCCACGGAGGGCTATCGCATCGCGGATGTGCTGGCGAAGAAGAAAATCCCGGTGTCGCTGACGCTCATCGACAGCCCCGGCGGCAAGGCCGAGACGATGGGCCTTCTCGAAGAGAACGCCGCGATCCTCGACAAGGCCGGGGTGACAGTCAGCATCAACACGGACGACGCCATCACCGAGAGCCGCTTCTTCCTCCGCACCGGCTCGCTCGCCATGCGCGGCGGCATGAGCGAAGCCGCCGCGATCAAGGCGCTGACGCTGACCCCGGCGAAGATCCTGCACTTGGACCACCGCATCGGCACGCTGGAGAAAGGGAAGGACGCCGACTTCGTGGTCCTGAGCGGGGCGCCGTTCAGCGTTTACACAAAGGTGCAGCAGACCTGGATCGACGGGAAGAAGGTCTTCGACGAAGCGAACGCGAACGAACTGCCCTACCGCGATGGCGGGTTTCTACTGGCGAAGAGCATCGAGATTCCGAAGGTGCCGCTCACAGCCACGACATTGGAAAAGCCGAAACGGGAATTGGCCGTTCAAGGCCAGCAGATCGCGAACCCCAAGCGGATGTGGATCTACGCCGACCGCATCCACACGGGCACGGGCAAGATCATCCTCGATGGGATGATCGTCGTCGTCGATGGGAAAATCAGCAGCATTCAGACCGAGAACAATTTGCAGATCCTTCCGGGCACGCAGGTCATCCGAACCCGCGATGTCTCCCCCGGCCTCATCGATCCGTTCACCGTCGCGGGTCTCAGCGGGGCGTGGAACATCCCGGCCGATCAGGATCAGGACGAGCTGAGCGATCCGAACCAATCCGATCTCCGCGTGCTCGACGGCTTCAACCCGCTCGAACCGCTGCTCGAGTTCCTGCGCTCAAATGGCATCACGGTCGTCCACACGACTCCCGGCCGAGCGAACCCCATCGCGGGAACCTCCGGCATCTTCCGCACCGAGGGCCGCACGGTCGAAACGTCGGCGCTGAACAAGGGCTTCGCGATTCTCGTGAACCTTGGCGAAGTGCCGAAAGAATCGAGCAAGGGCAAAGGACCCGGCACCCGCATGGGCACCGCGGCGCTCGTGCGCAAGCAACTCGCCGAAGCGCAGGCCTACAAGGAGAAGAAGGGGACGGTCCCGATCAATCCGAAGCACGAGGCGTGGCTGCCGGCGCTCGCCGGGAAGGCGCCGGTGATCTTCGCGGCCCACCGCGCCGACGACATCCGCACGGCCCTGCGCATCGCCGAGGAGTTCAACCTGAAGCCGGTGATCGCCCTCGGCACCGAGGCGTGGATGCTCGCGGACGAACTGGCGAAGAAGAAGGTGCCGGTGATCGTCCACCCCACGATGCAGCGCGCCGGCGGCAGCATGGAGACGCTCCACACGCTGCTGGCGAACGCGGCGATTCTGCAAAAAGCGGGCGTGCCGGTGCTGCTCGGCACGGCCTACGAAGGGTACGTTCCGAAGATCCGCAACCTGCGCAGCGAAACCGCGATGGCCGCCGCGAACGGTTTGGGTCACGCCGCGGCGATGAAGATGGTCACACTCGATGCGGCAAAGTTCTTGGGTATTGAGAAAGACTACGGCAGCTTGGAGGTGGGCAAGGTCGCCGACTTGGTGCTTTACGACGGCGATCCGTTCGAGCATGCCACCCACGTGCAGATGACGATCATGAACGGCAAGGTCGTCTACGACCGCGCGGAGTATCTGAAACTGCCGTTCGAGCGCCGCATTCTCCCAATCGTCAACGGTGGAGTCGGAGCCGGCTGCTGTCTCGGGATGTGGTGAATTCGGGCACGGATTGTGCCGTCGGATATAACAGACTTCTGCCCCGCCCCATTCCTCCCCCTCTTGGAGTGCCCGCGATGTTCACCCGTCGAGACATGCTCCGCACGTCGGTCGCCGCAGCGGCCAGCCCGCTCCTTTTCGCCACGGCCCGCGCCGCCGAGGAGCCGGCTCCGGTCGGCTTCACGCTGCCGAAACTGCCCTACGCCTACGATGCTCTCGAACCGAGCATCGACGAAGAGACGATGAAGATCCACCACGACAAGCACCATCAGGCGTACATCACGAACCTGAATGCCGCGCTGACGAAGGCGGCCCCGGAACTGCTGAAGAAGCCGATCGAAGCGATCCTCGCCGACCTCAAGAGCGTGCCGGAAGCCTCCCGGATCGCCGTGCGCAACAACGGCGGCGGCCACTGGAACCACACCTTCTTCTGGAACATCATGGCCCCGACGGGCAAGGGCGGCGAACCGAAAGCCGACCTGCTCAAGGCCATCGAGGAGTCGTTCAAGACGCTCGACGACTTCAAGAAAGCATTCGCCGCCGCGGGGGCCACGCGATTCGGCAGCGGCTGGGCCTGGCTCGTGAAGGGCAAAGAGAAGCCGCTCGCAGTGATGAGCAGCCCGAACCAAGACAACCCGCTGATGGAGAACATGCCGGCCCCGATTCTCGGCCTCGACGTCTGGGAACACGCCTACTACCTCAAGTACCGCAACGTCCGTCCGAAGTACATCGAAGAGTGGTGGAAGGTCGTCAACTGGGACGTAGTCGCCGCGAACTTCGCTGCTGTCGAGAAAAAGTAGCCAGTCAGATTTTCACCGCAGAGGAAGAAGAGGACGCCGAGGAGAAGCAGGTATCGAGAGATCCAATGTCTGACTCTCTGCGTCCTCTTCCTTCTCTGCGGTGAAAACTTCTTGTTGTCCATGTCGCTCGAAAAGTGCCGGGTCGTGCTGGTCCGCACGCACTATGCGGGGAACCTCGGCGCGGTCGCGCGGGCCATGTGCAACTTCGGCGTGCGCGACCTCGTCCTCGTCGATCCCGTCGCCAATCGACAAAGTATCGACGCCGTGATGATGGCAACGCACGGCCTCGACATTTTGCAGAATGCCCGCGTCGTCGGCACGCTCGCCGAAGCCATCGCCGATTGTTCCTTCGTTCTCAGCACTTCCGGCGAAATCCGCGGCCTCAAGCGCCAAGGCTACTGGGGCACGCCCGAAGAAAAGCTCCCGACGCTCGTCGAACTGTTGCCCGAGTCGCCCACCGCCATCGTCTTCGGCCCCGAGCCGCACGGGTTGACGGTCGATGAGATCACCCTCTGCCACGGGATGATGTTCATCCCGACCGACCCCGGTCACGAGTCGCTAAATCTGGCGCAGGCCGTCGTCGTGATCCTGTACGAACTCCGCAAGCTCTGGCTGAAGCACGAAGGAATGGGGCCCGTCCCCGAACCCCCGGCCACGTTCGAGAGCCAGGACCGCATGTTCAAGCACCTCGCGGAAGCGCTGACCTCGCAGCGCTTCCTCTGGGACTTCCGCTCCGCCGGCATCTTCCATGTGCTGCGCACCGTGATCGCCCGCGGTCTGCCGACTCAGAAGGAGATCAAGGTCTTCCACGGACTCGCCACGCAGTTGCAGTTCATCGCCGACACGTACAAGGTGCCCCACCCGAGGGATGTGCCGAAAACACTCTACGGCGAGCGGCCCCCGCAAGACGAAGAGGTAACCCAGCCATGACCACGCTCGAACGATATCGGGGCTGTCTCCTCGGCCTCGCGGCCGGAGATGCCCTCGGAACCACGCTGGAATTCCAAGACCCCGGTTCGTTCGAACCGCTCGTCGACATGGTCGGCGGAGGGCCGTTCGATTTGAAGGCGGGCGAATGGACCGACGACACTTCGATGGCGCTGTGCCTCGCCGAGAGCCTCGTAACGAAACACGGCTTCGACCCCATTCATCAACTCGAAACGTACGTCCGCTGGTGCCGCGATGGGCATTTGAGTGTGAAGGGCCGATGCTTCGATATCGGCTTCACGACGCGGGCGGCGATCGCACGGTTCCAAGAGCGCCCGCAACCCTATCCCGGAGCGACCGACGAACGCTCGGGCGGGAACGGCTCGCTCATGCGGCTCGCGCCCGCACCGCTCGCCTTCGCCGGCCGTCCCGAACTTGCGATTTCCAACGCCGGTGACAGTTCCCGCACGACTCACGGCTCGCCCGAGTGCATCGACGCTTGCAGATACTTCGCCGGGCTGATCCTCGCAGCCATTTCAGGTTTGTCGAAGCGCGAGATTCTAAACAGCGACTTCGAGCCGCTGGTGAAAAACGTACTCCAACTCTCGCTTGCACCGAAGGTCGCCGCCATCGCGCGCGGGTCGTTCGCGTTGAAAGAGCCGCCTCAAATCCGGGGGAGCGGGTACGTCATCCACACGCTCGAAGCGGCGCTCTGGGCGTTCCACGGCACCGATAACTTCCGCGACGGGGCGCTCAGAGTGGTCAACCTCGGCGAAGATGCCGATACGACCGGCGCCGTTTACGGGCAAATCGCCGGAGCGTTCTACGGCGAGAGCGGCATCCCGCAGGAGTGGCGCGACAAACTCGCCATGCGCGGACTCATCGAGCAGCGAGCGGACGAATTGCACGCGATGGCGGGCATCGAGTGATTGCCGATTCTCCTTCCCACTCTTCGTTCGCTGTGCTCTAATACTGCTACCCGCCGGTTCGCACGTTGAAGGTCGCTCATGCCCGCTCCGCATCGCCATGCCATCGGCATCAACCGCCGCGAACTGCTGCAAGTGGGCTACTCCGGCCTCATGGGGCTCGGCCTCAGCCAGTTTCTGCAAGCGGCGGAGTCGTCGAAGCCGAGTTTGTCTAAGGCGCCGAAGTCGGTGGTCCTCGTCTTTCTGACGGGGGCCGCGAGCCACATCGACACGTTCGACCCGAAGCCCGAAGCGCCGGTCGAAATCCGGGGCGAGTTCAAACCGATCGCCACGAAGGTTCCCGGCATCCAGTTTTCCGAACATCTGCCGCTGCTGGCGGCGCGGGCCGACAAGTTGGCCATCGTGCGCTCGCTGGCCCACCGGGACGACAACCACCTCGGCGCATCGCACCATGCCGTCACGGGAACCAAGCAGCCGAACGGCCGCTTCGACAAGCCGCTGTCGCGCGACGATTGGCCCTGCTACGCCGCCGGGGTGAATTACTTGAAGCCCCCCGCCACAGGCATCCCGTCGGGTGTCACGCTGCCGACATTCCTGATGGAAGGCCCGCTCGTTTGGCCCGGTCAGCACGGCGGCTTCCTCGGGCCCAAGCACGACCCGTGGCAGATCAATCAGGATCCGAACGGGGCCAAGTTCCGGGTTGATAATGCCCAACTGCTGCCGGGCCTCGATGTGAACCAGTTCCACGATCGTCTGCAACTGCTCGACTCGGTGAACAAGCAGCAGTCGTTCCTCGCGGAGTCGGTGGAAGCGCGGAAGCTCAGCGATCAGCAGAAGAAGGCCGCGGACCTGCTGCTCAACGGAGCCGTGGCGAAGGCCTTCGACTTGAACGCCGAGAAACCGGCCGACCGCGATCGCTACGGCCGGCACATGTTCGGGCAATCGCTGCTGCTGGCCCGTCGGTTGGTGCAGGCGGGCGTGCCGATGATCCAGGCGAACATGGGCCGCGTGCAGAACTGGGACTCGCACTCCGGCAACTTCAATCGGTTGAAGAAAGACCTCCTGCCGCCGCTCGATATGGGCGTGTCTGCACTGCTCGATGACTTGGATTCGATGGGCCTGCTCGAGACCACGATGGTCGTCGTGATGGGGGAGTTCGGCCGCACCCCCAAGGTGAACAAGGATCAGGGCGGCCGCGATCACTGGGCGAGATGCTTCAGCGCGGCCTTCGCCGGCGGCGGTGTCCGCGGCGGGCAGGTCATCGGCAAGTCGGACAAGACCGCCTCCGACCCGACGACGACCCCGTTCGCGCTCGATGATGTGGGAGCCACGATCTACCACCAGTTGGGCGTCGATCACATGGCGGAAGTGAAGGACCGCACGAACCGCCCAACCCAACTGAACCGCGGCACCGTGATGCAGGGGTTGTTCAGCGGAGGGTGAATCGCGATTCTGCCGGCTCGAGTTGGTCGACCGATCCCGGAAATGCGACGTTCAGAACCCTTCAGCTCGAACTATTCTTCGCCCCGAAGGGGCCGACTTACTCAGCCCAGGGTGCAAACCCTGGGAAAGCGAATATCTGTTGCTTCCGCCCCGAAGGGGCCGGCGTAGCAGGTGGTGATGGCGTACGTCCGACGACGGTGGATGCCGTCGCAGATGGAATCGCCGGCCAAATGGACCATCATCGCGCGGTGACCTTTCAGGATGAGTTCATGAAGTTCCTGAAGACCTGCGAGATGGAATACGACGAGCGCTACATCTGGGACTGACGCCGGCCCCTTCGGGGCGGAAGCAATAGATCATCGCTATCCCAGGGTTTCCACCCTGGGCTAAGTAAGTCGGCCCCTCCGGGGCGAAGAAGAAATACCCGCGACTACCCCACCGCCGCCACCACCGCATCGCCCATCTGCGTTGTCGTTCCCTTGCCGCCAAGGTCGGGGGTCTTCAGGCTCCCGCTTTTCAGCACCTTCGCCACGCCGTCGCGGATCGCTTGACCGCTGTTGCGCATCCCGAGGAAGTCGAGCATCAGCGCGGCGCTGAGGATCGCGGCCATCGGGTTGGCGATGCCTTTGCCGGCGATGTCCGGGGCGCTCCCGTGGACCGGCTCGAACATGCTCGGGAACTGCTTCGTCGGGTTCACGTTGCCGCTGCTGGCCAGGCCGATGCTCCCCGCCACGGCGGCGCTGAGGTCGGTGAGGATGTCGCCGAAGAGGTTGCTGGCCACGACCACATCGAACGATTCCGGCTTGCGGACGAAGTCCATCGCGGCCGCATCGACGAGTAGCGATGACGACTTCACCTCGGGGAACTCCTTCCGCACGGCGTGGAACGCATCGTCCCAGAGACCCAAGCCCCAGATTTGCGCGTTCGACTTCGTGATGCTCGTGAGGAGCTTGCGCGGGCGCTTCACGGCGCAGTGGAACGCGGCCCGCAGAATTCGCTCGCAGCCCCGGCGGGTGAAGATGCCCGTCTGCACCGCGATTTCGTGCTCCGTGCCGGGGTAAAGGTTCCCGCCGACGGGGGCGTATTCCCCTTCGGTGTTCTCGCGGTAGACCATCATGTCGATGCTGCCGGGGGCCTTGCCGACGAGCGGGCACGGCACGCCCTCGAAGAGGTAGGCCGGACGGACGTTGACGTACTGATCGAACTTCCGCCGCATCGGCAGGAGGAGTTCGTGGATCGTCACACGGTCGGGCACGGCCGGATCACCGATGGCGCCGAAGAGGATGGCATCGTGCTGGGCGAGAATGTCCCAGCCGTCCTCGGGGAGAATGCGGCCGTGCTTCTTGTAGTACTCGCTGCTCCAGGGGAGGTGGTTCCACTGGATCTCTTCGCCGCCGTCGTGTTTGGGCACGGCCGCTTGGACGACGCGCACGGCTTGATCGATCACCTCGGGGCCGATGCCGTCGCCGCCCATGACCGCGATTCTGTGGATTGCCATTGCAAAATTCCTCGGCCTTCGCTATTCGCATCGACCCCGAAAAAGCCCGCGATCGGAACAATCGGCCCGAGCGGCGCCGATGCCCGTTCTGGGCCGATTTCGCCGGGCGAATCCCGCCGCATTGCGGACGGCGACGCGGTGGGGAGAGTACAAAGTTTATTGGGTCCGACTGCGAATGGCCGTTTCGCCCAGACCGGGGCCGACAATGGCGAAGAAACTCCGTGTTGCAATCCGCACGTTCCGAATGGGCACGCTGGTGCTCTTCGGCTTCGGGGCGACCGTCGGCACACTCGGATGCAAGAATCGCGAGGGCGGACTTTTCTCAGGCCGCGATCCGTTGATCGGCGGCGAGAAGATTCCGCCGCAAGGCGTGCCGATTCCGGGCAAGGACGGCTACGGCAGCAATGGCACCCGCGATCCGCTGCTGAAGGGTGCGACCGCCAGCCGCGATCCGCGTGAGCCGTACCGGCCGAGCGCGGAGATCACGACGGCGGCACTCGCGGGTAATCGTTCGCAGGACGATGTCGATCCGCTGCGGATGGACGAACGCCGGCCGACCGGGACGAAAACGACGAACCCGATCACTCCGGCATCGAGCAACGGATCGACGACCGAGCAGATGCTCGACGACCTCCGCCGCGTCGGCGGTCGGGTCTACGCCCCGATCAAAC
>JAYVTJ010000069.1:0-1764 GCA_043774415.1 Fimbriiglobus sp.
CGTACGGCAGAATCCCGCCGTGCTGGTAGTACAGCACTTCTTGCGGAGTGTCGATGCGGCACAGCGCCGCGAAGCTCTTGACGCTGCCGTCCGGCCGCGTCGCGGTGACGCTCAGCTCCTTCGTCGTGGCGAAGTTCTCGCCGAGGCCGTGGACCAAGCCGTGGATGTCGTAAGTCTCCTCGCCGGTCAGCCCCAGGCTCGCCGCGCCCTGGCCGGCCTTGAACTGCAGCGGCAGCACGCCCATGCCGACGAGGTTGCTGCGGTGGATGCGCTCGTAGCTCTCGACGATCACGGCCTTCACCCCGAGAAGCGTCGTCCCCTTCGCGGCCCAGTCGCGGCTCGACCCCGAACCGTACTCCTTGCCGCCGATGACCACGAGCGGCGTCCCGTCGACTTTGTACTTCATGGCCGCATCGAAGATGCTCATCTGCTCGTTCGTCGGGAGGTATCGCGTGTACCCTCCTTCGACGCCGGGGACGAGGTGATTCTTCAGCCGCACGTTGGCGAAGGTGCCGCGCATCATCACGTCGTGATGACCGCGGCGGGCGCCATACTGGTTGAAGTCTGCCGGCTTCACCCCGTGCTCGATCAGGTAGGCCCCGGCGGGCGAATCCTTCTTGATGTTCCCGGCCGGGCTGATGTGGTCGGTCGTGATGCTGTCGCCGAGGAGGGCGAGCACCCGGGCGCCGACGATCTCGGTGATCGGCAGCGGGGCGATGCCCATGCCCGCGAAGTAGGGCGGGTTGGCGATGTACGTCGATTGCGATTCCCACGCGAAGAGCTTGCCCGTCGGCACCGGCAGCGCCTTCCAGTTGGCGTCCCCTTCGAAGACGCTCGCGTAAATCCGCTCGTAGCTCTCCTTCTTGATCGACTTGTCGAGGACCTCCTGAACTTCGGCCTGCGTCGGCCAGATCTCCTTGAGGAAAACGTCTTTGCCGTCGCCATCGCGGCCGACGGCTTCGGCGTCCCAATCGATGTCGATCTTCCCGGCGAGGGCGTAGGCGACGACGAGCGGCGGCGACGCCAAGTAGTTCGCGCGGACATCGCCGTGGACGCGCCCTTCGAAGTTCCGATTGCCGCTGAGCACCGCAGAGACCACGAGACCGCCGGTCGCGATCTCTTTAGAGATAGCATCGGGCAGCGGCCCGCTGTTGCCGATGCAGGTGGTGCAGCCGTAGCCGACGACGTGGAAGCGGAGCTTCTCGAGTTCGGGGAGGAGTTCCGCATCGGTGAGGTAATCGGTGACGACTTTGGAACCGGGGGCGAGGCTCGTCTTCACCCACGACTTCGTGTGCAGTCCGCGCGCGGAGGCCTTCTTCGCGAGGATGCCGGCGGCGATCATCACCGACGGATTGCTCGTGTTCGTGCAGCTCGTGATCGCCGCGATGACGACGGAGCCATCGACGAGGTGTCCGTCGCTCGTGGGTTCGATGTCGGGGACTACGGTGCTGAGCATCGGCAGGGCCGGCTTCGGCTTCGCAGCGGTCTTCAGCTTCGGTAGGGCTTCGTAGAAGGACTTCTTCACGTCGGTGAGGGCCACGCGATCCTGCGGGCGCGTCGGCCCTGCGAGGCTCGGCACGACCGTCGCAAGGTCGAGTTCGAGCGTGTCGGTGTACTCCGCGACCGGAGTCGTCGAGTCGTGGAACAGGCCCTGTTCGCGGCAGTAGGCTTCGACGATGGCGATCTGCTCTTCCTTGCGGCCGGTGATCCGCAGGTAGCGCAGCGTCTCGGCATCGACGGGGAAGATGCCACAGGTGGCGCCGT
>JAYVTJ010000070.1:0-3541 GCA_043774415.1 Fimbriiglobus sp.
CGCTTGGGAATCCGACGCCAACTCTTCCAATAGTTGTTGAACGACGTGACGGTACGACCGACCGTTCAGGCCGACTACTGCGCGACTCTTGCCAGACGGGATGTGTGTCACCCTAACGAACATCCGTCCGCCGGAGGCCCGCCCAGACTCGATCACAATATCCTCCGATGTCCCTTTCATCACTTCTCCTCATCGAACCGTGATGAAATCGTTGTGGTTGATCAGCGCCAGCACCACCTGCAGCCGCGCTCGCCTGGTCCGCTCCGGGTCATTCACTTCCTTCAATGTCCCTCGCAACTCCGCGAGCGCCGCGACACACGCCGCCGTTTCCTCCTCCGTCGGAATCGTCCCCAGCACCGTCGCGAATGCTGCACTCACGAAAGTCGTGTCATCCCCGTTCCCGATTCGCACATGCAGAGCATCGTTGATCTTCGCGGCCATCGCCATCGCGAGCTTGCTGTTCCAGAGGGCGAGGGCCTGCTGTGGGACGATGCTCTCGGTGCGGCGGTAGCAGTCGAGCACGTTGGCGTCGTCGAAGATACCGAGCAGCTTGCTGTTGTCGTTGTGCGAATGGAAGAAGTAGAGCGACCGCCGCCGCGATGCATCCTGCGCGGCGAGCGGGATCGGCGGGCCACCGCGGGCCGGGTCGAGTTCCCCGGCGAGATGCAGCAGACTATCGCGGACCACCTGCGCTTCCATCCGGGTCGGGTTCATCCGCCAAAGGTATTTGTTCTCACCGTCGAGCTTCGCGTTCGACTCCGCATCCGCGTTCGACGACGACAGCCGATAGACCGCGGAAGTCACGATCAGTTTGTGGAGATGCTTGAAGCTCCATTTGTGCTCCATCAGTTCCACGGCCAGCCAGTCGAGCAGTTCCGGATGACTCGGGGCGATCCCGCGGCGGCCGAACTCGAAGACGTTGGCGACGAGCGGCGCGCCGAAGTGGCGCAGCCAAATGTGATTCACCGCGACGCGGGCCGTCAGCGGGTTCTTCGCGTCGGCGATCCAGTTCGCGAGCGCCGTGCGCCGGCCGGTGCTCGTATCCGGGAAGGGCCCATTCTTCGGCGCCGTGTCGAGGTTCGACTCCGCCGACTTCAGCGCGCCCGGTATCGGCGTGTAGGCTTCGCCGGGGTTCTCGGCGGCTTTCTTCGCTGCGACGAGCGCGGTGTCGGCCGCCTTCTTCTTCATCTCCGCCGCGGGCTTCGCCGCCGGCACAGCCGCAAGCAATTCCACATCGGCGCGGGCTACGGCGAGTTCGGCGTTGGCGACCGCGGAGTCCTTCTCCGCCTTCGCCGCTTTCTTCGCGTCGTCCTTCGTCCCGCTCGCATCGGCCGCGGCGCGCGTCGAGAGGGCGACCAGTTCCGCTTCGGCCGCGGCGACGGCTTTCGCGCCGTCCGGTTTCAACTTCGCGAGTTCCGCTTTGGCAATCGCGAGTTTCGTTTCGAGCAACTTGCGATAGCCTGCGACGATCTCGGGCCGGGCACCGGGGCGATACGCGAGCGGAGGCAACTTCACCGGGGCGAACTTCAAATCCTCGGGTGCCAGGAACTGCGGCACTCCCGGCGGCACGGCGCGATCCTTCTCGGGGTTGCGCTCGTCGCCGCGGATGTGGAACGGCGTCTTCGCCCCGAGGTTGCAGTCGAACGCGCGCGGCATCCCGTCCTTCATCGCGTCCGGTTCGCCGGCCACGAGATCGGTCCGCACTTGATACGGCTCGAAGATCGCGCGGAAGCCGTAGTAGTCCGACTGCTTGATCGGATCGTACTTGTGATCGTGGCACTTCGCGCAGTTGAAGGTCAGCCCGAGGAACGCTTTGCCCGTGTGCTCGACCACCTCGTCGAGCCAGGTCGTGCGGTTGAACAGGAAGTATGGTCGGGCGAGGTAGCCCGTGGCCCGGAGCTTGTCCGGTTCGGTCGGGTGCAGTTCGTCGGCCGCGAGCATCCGGCGGATCATCTCGTCGTAGCCGAGGTCGGCGTTGAAGCTCTCGACGACCCAGTCGCGCCAGTGCCAGATGTGCCGCTGGCTGTTGCGGAGTTCGGCGCCGAGGCCCCACCACTCGGAGTAGCGCCAGATGTCGAGGAAGTGCCGGCCCCAGCGCTCGCCGTACTGCGGCGAGGCGAGCAGTTTGTCGACGACCTTCTCGTAGGCATCGGGCGAAGCGTCCTTCACGAACGCATCGGTCTGAACGGCCGTCGGCGGCAAGCCGATGAGGTCGATATACACGCGGCGCAGCAGGACGCGCTTTTCGGCGGGCGCCACCGGCTTGAGTCCGCGCTTCGCCCACTCGGCGGCGACGAACGCATCGATGGGATTCGCGCTCCCCTTCGGAACGGCGGGCCGAACCGCGGTGCGGAACGACCAGTGATCACGCGGGTCGGGTTCTTGGAGATCCTCGGCGGACGCCTTCGCCCCCTGTTCGATCCACGCCTTCAACTTCGCGATCTGCTCGGGCTTGAGTGGCAGTCCCTCGGGCGGCATCCGGATTGCATCGTCCATCGAGGAGATGCGCTCGATCAATTTGCTCTCGACGAGCTTGCCCGGCTCAACCGCTCCGGCCTTCAGCAGATTCGCGGCGCTATCCACGCGCAGTTTCGATTTCTGCGCGAGTGCCCCATGGCAAGCGAAGCAGCGCTCCTGCAGGATGGGCCGGATCTCCTTTTTGAAATCGACCGGGTCGGCGGCGGATGCGGCAGCGGAGAAGAACACGATCATCGACAGAGAGAGGAGCCGCATGGGAGATGATCCGGAGAGGCGATCGGCGCACGGGCGGAATGTCGATTCAGACTATCGCTCTCGCCGTGATGACGCAAGAACGTGATGACGCAAGAAGATGGGCGGCGGGGCGAAGGCTGCGAAGTGCACTCGGAGGGATTCGAACCCCCAACCCTCGGTTCCGAAGCTTGCGTTTCGTCGAAGAAAATCCTATTAATATCAGGATATTTGTCGATTTCGGTTTGGTACAAATCGCCCCGAATGGTACGATTCCGATGGGTTTGGTTCGGGTTTGGTACGCTCCGGGAGTTCCGCATGGCCCGCCCCGCCAAAGTTTGGCACCGCGCCGACATCGGCTGGTGGATGATCACCCTCGCCGGTGTCAAAACCCGCCTGCTCTCGGGCCCGAACGACGAGTCGCACCGCCAGTTGGCCGAAGAAAAATTCGTCGAACTCCGGAAACTCCGCCGGCTCCGGCCCGAGGCGCCGACCGCACGGACGGCCGACTTGATCGAAGCCTATCTCGCCTGGTCGCACCAGAATCTGTCGCACGATACACACCGGGTTCACAAGTATTATTGTCAGCTCTTCGCCGAGCACTGCGGGACCGTCCTGGCCCGCGACCTGCGCCCCTTCCACGTCACGAAGTGGATTTCGGCGATGATGTCGCCGGAGCGAGTCGCACGGGAAATGGAACGCCGGGCCGCGGAACTCGCGGAAGGCCTGATCGACAAGCGGAAGCAGGGCGGGGCGCCGAAAGTATGGGGGGCCTCGACCGCCCACAACGGCCGGACGACGTCGTCCCGAGTCTTCTCTTGGGCGAAGGACG
>JAYVTJ010000071.1:0-4347 GCA_043774415.1 Fimbriiglobus sp.
CGGGCGAAGATCTCGGCGAAGGTGCTCCACGAAGACGAGAATGCCTTCGGCGGCGCGGGCACCCTCCGCGAAGTCGAACTCTCCGTCGGCATCGACAAGTGCCCGCCGATGTATCTGCTCATGGCGTTCCCGAACGAACGGCCGAAGGCCGGATGCCCCGTGTTCGTCGGGATGAACTTTTCGGGGAACCACACGCTCACCGACGATGCGAAGATCCGTATTCCGACGGCGTGGATGTACGACAGCGGCCCCGGCGTGAAGAAGAACCGCGCCACCGACGAGGGTCGAGGGAAGGCCGCGAAGGTCTGGCCGCTCGAACAGATCGTGAAGGCGGGTTACGGCGTCGTCACCTTCTACAGCGGCGATGTCGAGCCGGACATCAAGGAGGACCGCGACGGGATGCGTCCTTTCGTAATCCCGTACCCGCCCGGCGAAATTCCCCCGTATTTCACGTCGCGGATCATGCTCTGGGCGTGGGGCATCCACCGCGCTGTGGACTACATCGTCACGCAGCCGGAGTTCAACGTGAAGCGCATCGCCGCCGTGGGCCACTCGCGGCTCGGCAAGACGGTGCTGCTCGCCGCGGCGTTCGACGAGCGTATCGCCGTCGCGTTCCCGCACCAAGCCGGCTGCGGCGGCACGGCCCCGAGCCGGACGGACGACCCGAAGGCCGAGAGCGTCCAGCGCATCAACGCGAGCTTCCCCCACTGGTTCAGCGGGAGCTTCAAACAGTACGGCGACGACACCGCGAAGCTGCCGTTCGATCAGCATTCCTTGCTCGCGCTTTGCGCCCCGCGTCCGGTGATGTACACGAACGCCACCGAAGACCAGTGGGCCAACCCGAAGGGGCAGTTCGAGATGATGAAGCTGGCCACACCGACGTACAAGCTGCTCGGCGCCGAAGGGATGACCGCGACCGAGTTCCCGGCCGTAGGCAGAGTCGTCGATAGCCGGCTGGGGTATTGGATCCGCGAGGGGAAGCACGAGATGAACGCCGCGGACTGGAAGGTCTTCGTGGGGTTCGCGGACAAGTGGATGAAGTGATGGACGAGCATCTGCCGTTCCTGCGGGCCATCTGCGCGAACCCGGCCGACGATCTGCCCCGGCTCGTGTACGCCGATTACCTCGAAGAATCGGGCGAGCCGGACGCCGTTGCACGCGCGCACTTCATCCGGGCGCAGATCGCTCTGACGCAATTGACGCCGGCGAGCAAGGAGTTTCGCGAGATGCTCGCGGTCACCAATCGCCTCTCCGGCATGTACTCCCAAGATTGGCTTTGGGATCTTCCCGAAGAGCTGCATGCGCACGGCAAACCGCAGTGGCGCCGCGGCTTCATCGAATCCGTGAAGATGCCCTGGGAGACATTCGTCGGGGAATCGCTCTTCGATACGGTTCCACTCACGCGAGTTCGGATCGACTCCGTCCGCTTCGACCACGGCACGACAGTCGAAGCTCTCGAAGCTCTCCCGCACGTCCGGCGGATCACGCATTTGAGCCTCGGGCCGCACTTGCACGATGACGGCGACAGTTTGCTCTTTTTGCTCTTGGACGCGCGGAACTTCGCGGGGCTGACGCACCTCGACTTCAGCGAGAACGATTTCGAGAACCTCGCCTCGTTCATTTTGCGATTCGGCGAAGCGGCGTTCGCACCGACGCTCGAGACGTTGAATCTGTCCGATGTCGAAGCCGTCGATGATGCGATCGGCAATGCCCTCGCCACTGCGCGGGGAATGGAATCGATCTCGCGGATCGATCTCCGAAAAACGGAGATGTCGGGCGGGGTCAGAGCCATGCTCCGCCGGCGCTTCGGCGACCGCGTGGCATTCTGATTCGCCGGAAGTACAACAACTCTTCGATGTCCGACTTCTCCGAACCCCGCGTCTTTCTGGCCGGCGCCGGCCCAGGCGACCCCGGCCTGCTCACCCTCCGCGCCGCCGAGGTGCTCGCCCGCGCCGACCTCGTGCTCTACGATCAGCTCGTCCCGAAGCGCATGCTCGACTTCGCCAACCCCGCCGCCGAGAAGATCTGCGTCCGCGATCTCCCCGGCCACCACCCGGACAAGTACCCGCACATCTACGACCGCATGCTCGAAGCGGCCCGCGCGGGGAAGGTCGTCGTCCGCTTGAAGGGGGGCGATCCGCTCATCTTCGGCCGCGGCGGCGAGGAGGCCGAGACGCTGCGCAACGCCGGCATCGCCTACGAGATCATCCCCGGCGTCACGGCGGCGCTCGCGGCCGCGGCCTACCTCGATCTCCCGCTGACGCACCGCGGTCACACGAGCGCGGTCGCGTTCATCACGGGGCACGAACTCCCGCAGAAGATCGGCAACCGGCTCGACTGGGAATCGCTCGCCCGCTTCCCCGGCACGCTCGCCGTCTACATGGGCATCGCCCGGTTGCCGATCCTCGTCGGCGAGCTGATGAAGCACGGCATGGATCCGGACACGCCGACGCTGATCGTGGAGCGCGCATCCCTCGGCGAGATGCGCTCCGTGACGACGCGGCTCGCCGACCTCGAAGCCGTGCGCCGCGCGGCCGGGCTTGAAGCGCCGGGGCTGATCCTCATCGGCGAGGCGGTGCGCCACCGCCAGCCGAGTTCGTGGTTCGAGCAGCGGCCCCTCTTCGGCCGGCGCGTCCTCGTCACGCGGCCCAAGCACCAAGCCGAAGCGATGGTGCGACAGCTCGAACTCCTCGGCGCCGTACCGTCGGTGCTGCCGTGCCTCGAGATCCGCGAGCCGCTCGATTGGACGCCCGTCGATGCGGCGCTCGATCGGCTCGCCGAGTTCGACTGGCTCGTCTTCACGAGCGCCAACGGCGTGCAGGGATTTTTGAAGCGGCTCTTCGCGCGCGGCGGCGACCTCCGCGCGCTGGGGAAGGTGAAGATCGCCGCCGTCGGCCCGAGCACGGCCGCGACGCTGCGCGGCTTCCAGCTGAACGCCGATGCGATCCCGAAAGATGCGCACTCGTCCGAGGGGTTGGTCGAACTGCTGAAGCCTGAAGTCGGCGGCAAGCGCGTGCTGCTGGCGCGGGCGAACCGGGGCAAGGAGACGCTTCCCATCGAATTGGCGAAAGTCTGCGCGGTCGAGAGCGTCGTCGTTTATGAGCAGCATGATGCGCTCGATGCCGAGAGCGATACCTTCACAGCACTGCGCCGCGGCGAGATCGAGTTCATCACGCTGAGCAGTTCGAACGCGGCCCGCGCCCTGCTGCGGTCGTTCGACGAAACCCTGCGCGGCCGGGTGCTGCGCGGCGATGTGAAGCTCGTCGCAATCAGCCCGGAGACGGCCGCGGCCATCGCCGAGTTCGACCTGCCCGTGGATGCGGTGGCGGAGATCGCCAGCGGGGATGGGCTGATCCGGGCGGTGATCGGGCGGGCCCAAGCGGAGCCGAAGGGGACGGATTGAGTTGGCTTGGGCGGAGTGAGCGCACCGGACGCTTCATTTCACGTCGCGCAGGGCGTTGAAGCCGAGGTAGCCGACGAGCAGGCTGCCGAGGATGCCGAAGATGTCGAAGATCTGGAACGGGTTGCTGCCGCCCGAGCCGCCGAAGGGGATGCCGGCGAGGAGGTCGAGGAGGAAGACGATCAGCATGACCGCCGCGACTCCGAGCGCCGCGAAGCACATCCACTTTTCCATGGCCCAGCCTTTCCAACCCGAGGGCTGCCTGCGAAAACTCCCCGGTCGGCACCGCCGGGGAAAGGTCGGCGATCCGCGCGGGACTGGGGGAATTTTTCGGTAGTATAGCGTTCGGCCCATCGGCCGCAACTATCGGCGCGGCATATTCCAACGGCGCGGAGGCGGATCGCGCGGCGCCGCTCGCAGAACGGGAACAACTGGCCGGAGCGGAGGCTCCATCTCTCGATTTTGGCACTCGGGATTGTTCCAGCAGAGTGTGACACCCCACGTTGGAACCAATTGGACGAATTGGACGAATTGGAACAATCGGTGTCGTGGCGACGATACGGTCGGTTGATCCGGCGCCGCAACGACTTGCGACGAGCGAAGGCGGGGGAGCCAAGGGCGGAATGAAGGGGGTAGCTGAACAATCCAATCTGGAAGAATGTCGGGAAGGTGGGCGGCTGCGACTCGCGGCCCAAAGCCAAAATCCGGAGGTGCACCCGGAGCGGGGTCACCGAGAGGATGATCGACGGGTGCACGGGGGGTTCGGACACATTCTGAGAATATTTTCACGAACGTGAAGAAAAGATGTCGCGGCATTCCCGGAACTCGGATACAAGTGAGGTGTTGATCGGCTTTGTAACGCATTGACGCTTTGTAACGGAAAGCGACCGGCTGTAACGTAAATCGGCTTAGGGCTGAGCTTTTTGTCCACTTGAACAGATTTGCCG
>JAYVTJ010000072.1:0-3990 GCA_043774415.1 Fimbriiglobus sp.
TCACGAGGTAAGGTTTCAACGAAGCCCACCAGGTGTCGTATTCGGCGCTCAGCGCTTTCACGACTGCGGGATGCTTCTCCGCGAGATCCAGTTTCTCGCCGGGGTCTTTCGCGACTTCGAACAGCTGCCATTTTCCTTTGTCTTTGCCCGCGGACACAAGGTGCCAACGCGGCGTGCGGACGCTGCAATCGTCGAATTTGTGGTCGTCCACTTCGGCGTCCCTCGGCCAGCGCCCCACGTGGGTGAAGAGCGTGCGATCCGCCCAATCGGCCTTCGGATTCCGGAGCAGCGGCACGAGTGTGCGGCCCTCGACCTGTTTCCGGACTTCGTCCGAGAGTTTGGCCCCGGCGATCTCCGCGAGGGTCGGGAAGAAATCGATATGCGCTGCGAGGCGGTCGCAATCGGACGGTTCGAGCGTGCCCGGCCAGCGCCAAAACGATGCGGCCCGAGTCCCGCCCAGCCAAGGCGTCACTTTCTGCCCGCGCATACCAGCGTTGAAGATCGGCACGCCGGCCGTCCCGCCGTTGTCGTTATGAAGATCACGAGGGTGTGTTTTTCGAGACCCCACTCTTCGAGCTTCGCCAAGAGCCGGCCGACGTTGTCGTCGATGTTCGCGATCATGCCGAAGAACTTGGCGACGTTCGGTTGTTTCACTTTGTCCTTGTAGCGCGCTTCGTCCTCGGGGCGCACATCCAACGGGGCGTGCGGTGCGTTCGGGGTGATCGTGCAATAGAACGGTTTGTCCTTCCCCTTGACCGCTTCGATCCACTTCGTGGCCTCGCCGAAGAAGACGTCGGTGCAGTACCCTTTCGTCTTTTCGAATTTGCCGTTGTGCAAGATCGTCGGATCGAAATACTTGTTGTCCGGCGCATCGCCGCAACTGCCGGGATAACTCTGGCCGATGCCGCCGCTGCCGTGGATGAACATTTCGTCGAAGCCGCGCCGGCTCGGCCACCGATCGGGTTCGTCGCCCAAGTGCCACTTGCCGAAAATACCGGTCATGTATCCGGCCGACTTCAACACCTGCGCGAGCGTGATCGCTTTCGGCGTCAGGCGTTCGCGCTCGTGGATGGTGTGCGTTACCCCGTTTTTGAACTCGTGCCGACCGGTGAGCAGTGCGGATCGTGTGGGGGAGCAGGTCGGGCTGACGTGGAAGTCGGTGAAGCGGACCCCTTCCGCGTGCAAGCGATCGAGGTTCGGGGTTTTCAGGATCGGATTGCCGTGTGCGGAAATATCGCCGTAGCCCTGGTCGTCGGTGAGAATGAAGATTATGTTCGGCTTCTTCCCGGCGATCGGGTCGGCGGCCGTGGCCGCGCCGAGGTTCAACCCGATGATGAGTACGAGCGAGGCGAAAGGGCGAATCACGTATACACCTCTTGGGCACATCGACTGGTAAGTAAGAATTGCGATACTACCAACAAACCTCGCGAAGGTGTTTTTACCTCTCGAAAATTCGCCACCCGCAATCGGAAATGTGGGTAGTGGTCCATTAGTGTGTTGATCGATGCGGAATCACTTCTCGGGCGTTGTGCCGTTCACGGGTTCGGTACCAAAGAGCGGCGGAGGCATTGCACGAATCCGGTCGGCTTCGATTTCGGCGATGAGCTTGGCCATCAGCAGCCTTACAGACGGCTTTACTTCATTTTCCACCGGCACCTTCCGCAATTCCTTCGGCACGGGCGCAGCCACGGCCGGGGCACACAGGCAAAACGCGGCAAGAAGAATAGTCGGTCGCATCGGCGTTCTCCGCAGGTTCCCCGGTAACGGGTTGAATGATGCGGTAGTCCCCACTGGAGAACCGCTTGTGTTCGATGACGCATTGCTCGCACGACTACGGACGATGGATCAGCAGGACTGGACGCTGATGATCTGCGGGATGACCGGCCGCCGGATGAATGCGACCGTCGTGCGTGCGATCCTCGAAAGGGTCGCGCCCTCAGCCGACTACGCACTCATCGCGGCGGACTTCTCCGACATGATGAATGAAATTGAGGTCGATTTCATTCATACCCGATCATAGCCACTCGCCTACCGCCGGGCGCCTGAACGGCGAGTAGTGGTATTCCCACCTCGCACCCGCCGACCACTCTGACTATGTAGTCCGGATGCGGACTCTGCAAGTGGCACACCGTGTATGTGACCCCGTCGCATTGAATCGTATCCTTCACCGACGGCACTTCGGACATGTAGAGCGTCTTCCACTCGGAATACTCCACTGCTTCCTTTCCGCGCATGACGAAGAATACCGGAACGAGTCCGGGAATCAGCTTCACTTCGGTGTTCTTGAACAGTTCGGTCATCAGTCGGCTCTCCGGGCGGAAATGGGTTCGCGCCCGGTGGCCGGTGTGATACACTGGCATCGGGTGACGCATGGAACCCGGAGTCATTGCCGCCAAGCTCGCTCCGGGTTCCCACCCTTCTATCACGTGCGACGGCGCCAAGCAATCACCGAAGACTCGAATGGCCAAAGAACCCCGCAAGCCCAGGATGCCCGACCCGTCCGCGTTGGCGTTCGCCATCGCCCGCGTCGTCAGCGGTGATGCTCCGGCACCCGCGATGGAACCGGTGAAAGACCCGGCGGCAATCGCACGGGGATCGAAAGGCGGGAAGGTCGGCGGCAAGGCGAGGGCCGCGAAACTGACGCAAGCAGAACGGAGCGCCAGCGCGAAAAAGGCCGCAGCAGCCCGATGGAAGAAGTGACCGCCATCCCCCCCCCTCTACCCAACATATCCCCAATATTCTTAAGCATTTCTGCACTTTTCCGACCAATCACGGACACATCAAAAAGAACACGGAATGAACGATTCTGGAAATCCGCGGGATTTCATGCCGCATGTCATGCGGAGGGGTTATACTGGTCGAATGGGCACTCTGGCTGGCCCATGCCTCGCCGGAGAATGACCGTGAAGCTTAAATCTGTTCAAAGGGTTCTGGATCAAGCGGCTGCGCTGAGCAACGTCGAAGCGGAGGCGACTTCGATTCTCGATGGTGTCGAACGAGATTGCTTCCGCCTTTTGGGAGTGCTCGCGAAGGTGTCGGATCGTGACCTGAGGGCGGAGATGACCGAAGAAATCATCGGAACTCTGAGCGCCCTGCTAGGTCGTCTCGAAACGCCTGAGACAGGCGCCCAGCAGCAGCCAAAGAATACCGGCAATGACCTGCCTGCGCCGACGCATGCCGTGAAGCAGCTGCTGACGCTCTTCCCCGAAGGGCTTACCCGCCTAGAAATGATCGCTCGACTCGATGGAAGGTTTCAGACGACCTCGCCCGAACCGAAGAAGCTACTGAAATCCGTCGTCAACAATTTGTGGCGAGATGGTCACTTGCTCCGCAGCAACGAGGGGGTTTACACCCTCAATCACCAGAAGCCGCAGAACAAAAGCTACCTTGGCATATTTGCCAAACCGAACACCCCTGAAAAGGGGACATAGACCAAACCCAGAAAGAGAACCAGCCTAGCCCCAGGGGCTAGGCTGGAGCTTTCCACCCGGTTGATTCGTCACGACTACTTTTGCAGGGCGGAAGTGTCGGATCAACCCTAACGGAGGTGGCCCAGATGTCACCAGAACTGCGCTTCGCGTTGCAGGCCAGCCGGCTTGCACGCGATGGAAGTCCACGGCCGGAATGATGCTTAAAACGTCATTCCGGCCAATGGGTATGGGGGCGACCTGCTCCCATACCCTTATTAGGCATGTTAGCATCGGTGCTACACCTCGCCACTCTAAAAATCTCCCTCACGCACGCATCCCCTCAAATCATGGGGAAAATCCAGAAAAATAATCCCTTCTGCACTTGCGGTTTCCAGTATTCTCACGCATAATGATAACATCGTGTTGGCGGCTTCTTCGGAGTGTTTCCCATGCAATGCCCTACCTGCCAAGTCGATGCTCGGAAGTTCGGGAAGGATCGCAAGGGCAACCAGCGGTACCAGTGCCCTAAGTGCAAGAAGACCGTCACTGACATACCGGTGTCACCGCTCGGCACCATGCG
>JAYVTJ010000073.1:0-2454 GCA_043774415.1 Fimbriiglobus sp.
GGGGGCGCTGCTCGGCTTCGTCAATGCGTCGCTCGAACTCACCAAGTACAGCCGCATGAATAGCGATGCGCACCGCCGGCTGATCCGGGCGCAGTCGCGGCGCGCGGAGACGCCCGAGCGGCTCGCCTACGAGTGGAACCGGAAGACCGGTGCCTTCGCGGCCACGGCCGATCCGCGCTGCCGACCTCGGACGCCTTCTTGCGCGGATGGTGAAGCAGAAGCACGGCCACGCCTGCGGCCGTGAGCCGGCGGAGCGGCGCAAGGGCTTCGAGCAGGGTCGCCGCATCCGACTCGCACCGCCCCGGCAGGAACGACGCCAGCGGATCGACGACGACGAGATCGGGCCGCGCTTCGGCGGCGCGGTCGAGGAGGAGGTCCCACTCCTCCGGTTCGGGGCGACCGCGGAACGGCCGGGCGATGAGGTGGACATGCGGCCCGATGGGGAGCAATCGGACGCGCTCCTGCCACTGGTCGACCGATTCTTCGGAGATGACCCACGCCCGCCCCGGCCGGGTGGCGCGCCCGAGGAACGGCGTCCCCGCGCCGAGGCTTTGGAGCAGCCCTGCGAGGAGGGTTGTCTTGCCGGTCTTCCAGAGGCTGGTGAGCAGGGTGACATCCCCCGGCATGAGGTATCCGTCCCAGAGCCAGTCGGCGGAGGCGGGCGCGGGGCCGGCATCGAGGGCATCCATGGCCATCGGTCGGAAGTCGTCGGTGATCATGGGCCATCGCCTGCGGGGGATCAGAAAGGAGATGGGAGAAGGGCAGTGGAAGGATGTGCAGATGCGGTAGGTCGGTTGTGAAGGAAAACGCCAGCCCGTTAGCCCGGTGTGCAAGCGAGGGCGGCAATGTGGGGAACGGAGCTGCGATACTCACTGCATCACACGGTTCGCCGCCCTCGCTTGCGCGTCGGGCTAACATTCGCGAATTCAGCCGACGCCACGTCCCGCCTTCACCGCGCGCCGACGTCCCATCGGGCCAGCGTCGCGGTGGCGTCTTCCGTTTGCTCGCAGAGCGGGGCACCCTTTGCGCTGATCTCCACGATGGCTTTCGCCGTCGGTGTGCCGATGCGCTCGAGCACTTCGTGCACGCGGATCGCCCGGATGCTCCGCACCGTCGCGGCGGGGGCGCGCCCGAGCAATCGCTCCAAGCGCTGACCCGC
Organism: Fimbriiglobus sp.; assembly: GCA_043774415.1. Classification (GTDB taxonomy): domain Bacteria; phylum Planctomycetota; class Planctomycetia; order Gemmatales; family Gemmataceae; genus JALHQU01. The sequence continues at coordinate 1,160 of JAYVTJ010000073.1, forward strand.
TTCGGGGCCGTGCGTGCCGGAGTCGAATGCCGCTTGCAGATGCGGTCGCACTTCGCCGACGACGCCGGCCAGTTCTCGCTCGGCCGATTCGCGGGTCCGGTAATCGCGATCCGCGAGTTCTCCGATGGCCTGCCGCACTCGCTTCGGATCACTTGCGATAGCGGGTTTGAGATTCGCCGCGAGCATCGGCAGCGCTTCGGTCGGATGCTGGATCAGCAGGCCGATGGCGCGGAAAGCGCGCTCGGCATCGGACGAAGCGAGGTCAGCCCACGCCGTGCGGAGCGCGGCCGCATCGGGCTTCGGGCGGGGGTCGGTGCGTTCGCCGTACACGTCCCGGAGAAAGACGGGGGCATCCTCGTGCGCGGCGGCGAGCGTCCGTCCATTGGGGGAGAAGGCGAACGCGTTCGGCCAGCTCATCGGCGGAAAGCTCCGCCGGATGCCCCACGTTTTCAATTCGAGGAGCTGGAGCTGTTCGTGTCGGATCGGCGTCGGAGAATCGACGATCTCCGCAACCGGCTCCTCGTCCGATTCCCGGACCGGAATCGTGAGCTTGCGATAGACGGCGACGGTCCGACCGTCGGGGGAGACGGCGCTGGGCGATACTTCCGCGATCTCGGGGATGGTCCGGAGCACGGCGCCGCTCCGGCCGTCGCGGACGACGACGGCCCATTCTCCGCCGGGCAGCAACTCGCTCGCACATAGGATTCGCCCATCCGCCGAAGTGCTCAGATGCGAGACATCCGGGACGGAGTTCAATTTCAAGCGGGTGACTTTCCGGGTAGCGAGATCGAATCGCGAGACGTGATAGCCCACCTGTGCACTGTTGTTGATCCCCAACAGTTCGGTCGTGATGAAGTAGACCGTTTTCCGATCGGCGCTCACGAGGATTTGCGCGGGCCGTTCGCGGGCTTCGCACGGGATGGAGTGAGAGGAACCATCGGCGAGGTTCACCGCGACGAACTCGCTTTCGCGCATCGCAATCACCGTCGTCGGGTTCACCCATTCGACCCGCTGCAGATCTTCCAGCGGAATCTCGCGCCGCCGGCCCGCATCGAAAATCGCAAGGCCTTCCGCCGAGACGGAGGCCACCCGTTCGCCATCCGGGGCAATTGCGATCGTCGCTGCATCCTCGCACTCGGGATCCGGCGGGCGCACGACCCGCGCCGAGCGGCGGGCCAGATCCCACATCGCCAGGAAAGGGTCTGATCCCACTGGTGCGCCCTTTTCCCTTCGCTAATTCCTTTTCCGATCTCGAGCTTCGTAGGAGTGGTCTATAACACGCGGCGTCCGACTGG
>JAYVTJ010000074.1:0-9514 GCA_043774415.1 Fimbriiglobus sp.
TCGCGGTCGCTCGCGCTGGTTGGCGCTCGCGCTCGGCGTCGTGCTGTCCGCGGGCATGGCTCGAGAGACTTCCTCGCAGGCGTTCCGCTACGTCCACGGCTACGACGATGCGGCCGCGTACGTCGTTCGGCGGAACACGGGTGAGCGGCCGCTGTTCGTCGATGGGGAACTGACCGGTTCGTTCGTCTACCATGTGCGATTGCACGATCCCAGTCGGCGCCAAACCGTGCTTCGCGGGGACAAACTCCTCTATTCGATGCTGAGCGATCCGTCGGTGAACTACGAGCAGCACGCGCGGACGGAAGCGGATGCGATCGCCGTGCTGCACGACTTCGATCCGGAGTGGATCGTCGTCGAAGATCCGCCGCCGACGTTCCACGACGTGCCCGGGTCGGCCCTGCTGCGCGCGACGCTGGCGCATCATCCGGAGTTGTACCGGCTCGAAGCGAGCGTCCCGATCCGCTCGAACTCCGATCGCTTCGACGGGTGCGCGCTGGCGATCTACCGCAAGCTCGACCGCAATCCGACGCCGACGAAACCGCGGGCGATCCGGGTGCTGGGATTGGTCCGCGACGTGGGGAAGTGACTCAGCACATCGCGGTCGTGCGCTTCTTGCCGATGCGGCCCATCTTCTCGGCCTTCGCGATAGAGTCGGTGGCCAGAGGTACTTTGCAGCTCGTGTCGCCGACATCGACTTCGACTTTGCCGATGGCCTTCGCCGCCGCCTTCGCCCGTTTCACGAGCGGCACGACAGTGCAGCCCACCGCGATGACGAACGCATTCATGCAGAGCTTCACGCGGTTCGGAGCATCGGGGATGCCGGCTTGGGCCCGGTCGAGGAGCGCCACGAACACCTTCGGGTCGAGCGCGTCATCCGGGGTGATCGCGGCGTAGCTGCTGAGCGTGGCCCAACCGCTGCAGGCGATCAACTCCTTCGGGCTGTCGATCCATTTGAGGCCGAGTTCCACGGCGAAGCGCGACTCGGCCGCGGTCCATGCGACGGCGTACTCGCTGAGCATGTACCAATTCGCGCCCTTCGCCCACTTCTCGAGCTGGGCCTTCGACATCTTCTGCGGTTCGGAGACGAGCGCCGCGAGGTACATGGCGTCCGAGATGCCGCTGTCGTAGAGCGCGAGCGCCACCTCGTGATTGCGCTTCACCCGCTTCCGGATCTTCTTGAGTTCCTCGATCTTCACGCCGTAGAAGGGCTCCTGCGCGCCGTGCTTGACGAGCACCTTCTTGATGCTCGCGCTCCCGAGCTTCGGCAGTTCCGCGAGGATTTCGGCGGCGGTCATAGTTCCCTCACTTCGCGTTGTTCACCTGGACGACCTGCTCCTTCGTCAGCGGCTGCTTCCCGAGCGATTCGCCGTCGAGCATCAGGCGGAAGTAGGCCGGCCCGGACTGCTTCGCCTCGTAGGTGACGGTGAATGTCTCCGTCTGCCCCGGCGGGATCGGGCGCGCCTTGAAGATCACGGTCGTCCCCGCGAGATCGTACTGCTTCGGCGACCCTTCGACGAACTTCACGCGGTCGGGCAGTTCGACCTTCAGAAACATCCCCTTGTCGGTCTCCGTCCCCTGATTTTTCACCTTCACCGTGATGAGGCCCTGCTTGCCGACGTTCACCGTCACGTCGTCGAACTCGGGCTTCCACGTCAGGTCGGCGCGGCCGAGGAAGTCCGATGTGAGCTGGTGGTTCGCTTCGACCACACCCTTCGCTTCACGGGCGGTCGCCTTCACGACCTTCTTCCCCGAGGTGTTCGATTCCAGGCTCATCCGCAGGTCGAACGCTTCGCCGGCCGGGAGCTTCGGGAGCATCCAGACGACGGTGTCCTTCGTGCGCCTCGCCCCGGCTGTCACCTTCGTCACTTCGCAATCGTCGGGCAGGTTCACCGCGACGCGGACATTTTCGAGCGGCTGCGTGCCGGTGTTCTGCACGCGCGCCGTGTACAGCGCCGCCTCTTTCGAAGCGACGCTCGCCGGGCCGGTGAGTTCGAGCTTCAGCGCGGGGACGAGCACCCTCGTCTTGCTCTCGACGGTTTCGGACTGCACGGAGGCGTGCTTGTCATCGCTCGCGGCCATCGACGTGGCGACGAGGTCGCCGCCCTTCTTCGAGCTGAGCTGGTAGGTCACGATCTTCGCTTGGCCCGGTTCGAGGGTGCCGAGCTGCCAGATGCGCTGGTTGGCGTTGGCGCCCTTCTCCGACTCGCGGTCGTTCTTGAACTCGGCGTCGGCCGGCACCGTCTCGACGAGCCGGGCCTGCGGGATCGGCACCGTGCCGGTGTTGGTCACCTCGACTCGCACCGTGATGAGTTCGCCCTGCGACACCTGCGGGGAAGCCGTCTTCTTCACCTGGAGCTTCGGCTTGTCGATGGCCGTGACCACTTCCGCGCCGTGCTCGAACGAGACGTGCCCGCGCAGGTGGATTTCCTTCGCCGCGGGTGCGGGCTGGAACTCGAGATCGATGGTCTTCGATTCCCCCTTCGCGAGTTGCTTGAAGCTCCAGATCAATTGGTTCCCGGCGGCGGGGTCGGCGGCGTCGTTGAGCGGTTCGCACTTCGTCGGTTTGCCGGTGACTCCTTCGGGCAGCGGCACGCGGACCTTCACGCGGTAGGCGGTGGCCCCGGAGTTGTTCGCGACGGTGAGCTTGTAAGCGATCGGCTTGCCGCTGGCGATGTGGGCCGGGGTGCGGATTTGGAGCTGCACGGTCGGCGCGGGCGGATCGCTGACGGGGGCCATCGAGCGCGGAGCGGTCGAGACGATGCCGGTGGGCACCTTCGGCCCGGTCGGCGCATCGGGGATCGTGGCCGCGGGCTTCACGGGCGGTTCGCGATTTTGAACCTGCTCGATGCCGGTGCCGGGGGTATCGATCCACACCCCCGGAATGATTCCGGGGGTCGGTGTGGGCGTCGTCGGCAGTTCCGGCGATGGAATCAATGATGGCGGAAGCGGAAGAGGCAGTGGCGCTTGCCCGAGCGTGCCGGACGCGAATGCGATCCCGGCGAGCAGGGCGAGGTGGAAAAGGCGATCCCGGTGCATGCAAGGCTCCTCGCGGTCGGGCGTCCGCCGACGGTCGTCGCCGGGATACCACGCTGGGTAAGTGGGGTAAAGGGCAAGTGGGTCGATCCCCCAACTCGCATTGCGTCCCATGCCCGGCATGGTATGGCCGGGCGAATCGACAGCGCACAGGGGTCTCGGCGTGACAACTTTTCGGCACCGGTCCGGCCGGTTCGCAGGCTTATCCGCGCTCTTCCTGTGTCTCCTCGCCGTCGGCGTGGCGTGCCAGACTCAGAAGGGCAAGCGCCCGACGCCCCTGCCGAACGGGGTCGAGCCGAACGACGTGATCGATGCGGACGGCGTCGGGGATCCGTCCGATCCGCTCGGACCGCTCGAATCGTCCGAGATCACGAAGGTCTTTTTGACGCGCCGCGCGGAGGCGGCCCTCGAGCGGCGCGCCCGCGAAGAGAAGATCGGCAAAGGCAAGGACGGCAAACCGTACCGCCAGAAGGAGTCCAACATCCTCGTGCTTTCGGGGGGCGGGGTCTACGGGGCCTACCCGGCGGGCATCCTCTGCGGCTGGACGGCCTGCGAAAAACCGCCCGGCGAGGGCGGGCGACCCTCCTTCGATGTGGTGACCGGCGTCAGCACCGGGTCGCTGATCGCGCCGATGGCGTTCCTCGGGCCGGCCTACGACCCCACGCTCAAGCAGCTCTACACGACGGTGACGAACGACGACATCTTCAAGATCCGCCGCTCGGTGCGGTCCTTCTTCGCCGAATCGCTCGCGGACAGTTCTCCGCTCCGCATGCGGATCGATCGCTTCTACACCCCGGAGACGATGCAGAAGATCGCCGCCGAGCACGAGAAGGGGCGCCGGCTCTACGTCGGCACGACCAACCTCGATACGAAGCGCCTCGTGGTGTGGGACATCGGCGCCATCGCGACGAAGGGGACCGAAGAGGCGCGCCGGCTCATCGTCGATGTGACCCTGGCCTCGGCCGCGATCCCCGGGTTCTTCCCGTCGGTGCGCTTCAACGTGAACATCGACGGCCAGCCGTACGAAGAACTCCACGTCGACGGGAGCGTCTCGCGGGCCATGTTCTTCCGCCCGCCGGTGCTCACGGCATACGAGCGGGAAATCGTCGGCGCGAATTCGCTGGCCGGATCGAACCTCTACGCCCTCGTCGCGGGCAAGGCGTATCCCGATCCCGAAGGCGTCCGCGCCCGCACCATCGCCGTCGTCGGCGCCGCCGTATCGAACCTGCTTTACGTCACCACGCGTGGCGACCTCTACCGCTTCTACACGTACAGCACCGTTTCCGGGATGGACTTCTTCACCGCGGCCATCCCGCCCGATCTGAAAGTGACGAGCGACAGCACGAATTTCGATTCGACCGAAACGACAAAGATGTTCGATGAGGGATACCGCTTGGGTGCACTCGGAGCCTTCGACAAGACGGCCAAGGCGAATCCGAAGAGCACCGACAAGCCGCAGAAGCCGTTCGCCTATCCGGACGGCACCCCCATCCTGTTCAAAGAGCCGGGCCCGGGCTGGCGGAACACGCCGCCGGGCTTGGAGACCGGCGAGCGGGGGCGCAACCGCGCCGGGCTGAACCTGACGATCAAGAAAGATCCGAAGGAGCCGAATCGGCCCCAAGGCTCCGACCAAGATCCCGGCGGAGCACCGGCCGTCAAGAAGTAGTCAGGCGGAAGCCGACGCGATCGTATCGTGGACATACCGCAGTTTTTCCACGGCCTGCGGGGGCAGAACGAAGGGATAGGCATCGGGCTGCCCGAGGCCGCGATTCAGATTGTTGAGCACGTAGGTGAGCGGGAACCAGCTCTCCATGATCCGATCGAACGGCGCGGACCGTTCGATGGGATCGGGCGCCGACGCCAGCTTCGGATCGCCGCGGCGGCCGGGGCGGATCGACAGTCCGCAGTCCGACGCGGTCTCCAGCGTATCGACGATATGCAGGTAGTGGGCCCATGTTTCGGCCCAATCCTCCCACGGATGCGAACCGGCGTAGCTGCTCACCGAGCGCTCCTGCCAATCCGGGGCCGGGCCATTGCGGTAGTGCGCTTTCAGCGCTTCCCCGTAGTCAACGCGCTCGTCGCCGAAGAGTTTCCGGAAGGAATCGATCCGCTCCGAGCCTTCGATCAGCCGATTCCAGTAGTAGTGCCCGACCTCGTGGCGGAGGTGGCCGAGGAGCGTGCGGTACGGCTCACCGAGCTGGACGCGGCGCTTCTCGCGCTCGGCGTCGTCGGCTTCGGCGATGTTCACGGTCACGGTGCCGCTGTCGTGCCCCGTCAGAATGGGCTGCGTCGTATTCGGATCGGCGTCGGCCAGGAACTCGAAGAGGAGACCGTTCGCCGGGTCGTCGTCTTTGCTGGCGACCGGGAGGTCGAGGCCCGTCAGCGTGTAGACGAGTCGGCGCTTGGCCGTCTCGAGTTTCGCCCATTGAGCTTTGTGGCCGGCCCGCGTCAGATCGGGGATCGTCCGCGTCAGCCGGCAGGCAGTGCAGAGCGAGTGTGCGTCGTCGGACTTCATCGCCCAATTGCAGATGTTGTGCACCGTGTAGTTCGTGCAGAGCTTGTAGCGGGCGCCGTCCGCGCGCGGCAGCGGCGACGACAACAGTCCCGCCGCCGAGGTCTCGTCGAGCGAGCCGATCACACCCAAATCGGGCAGATAGGCGAGTCGCTTGGCGCACTTCACGCAAAGGGTGTTCTCGAAGAAGACGAGCTGCCGACAATGAGCGCAGTGAAACACTTTCATAGTGACCCTTGTTGTGCAGTGCTGTTCTCAATCGATGAGCAAGTGACCTACCAAACGGCGCTCGATAAAGGAGTCTGCGGCATTCGGGGCGGCATAGCAGTTGCATTGTCCGCGTCGCGGACGCTTCGGTCCGGATCGAATGGAGTGCTCCCATGCAAAAGACTCGCCGAATCGCCCTCATCGCCGCCGGCATTCTCGTGGGCGTCGCCATCGCCGGGTACGTCGGCATGAGGGTCTACCTCGGCTCGAACTCGGCGAAGCAATTGGCCGCGGCGAAGCTCTCCGAAAAGTTCGGCAGCGACGTGAAGGTCACCGAACTGGAAAGCGGATTGAGTTCGACGTCGGTGCATGTGGAGGTCGCCGGACAGTCGGCCGAAAAGCCGCTCTTGGCGGGCGTTGTCCACGTCGATGTTTCGCCCATCGGACTCGCGGCGGGGCGCGATCCGCAGATCGTCGAGATCGCCAAAGCGAATGTGAACCTGCACCTCGACAAAGACGGCAACATCCTCGACAGGCTGCCGAACCCGAAGGGTGGCGGCAGCGGGAAACTGCCCGCGATCAACGTGTCGGGGGCGACGGTTCACTTCAACCAGGATGGCAAGCCGGCCTTCAGCATCTCGGGGGTCGATCTCCAACTCCGCGATGCCGAGGGGAAGCTCGTCATCACCGGGAAAGTCCGGGACGCCGAATGGGGCGGCTGGACCGTCGGCGGCGATTGGAATTCCGACGGCTCGTCCGGAGCCGTGACGATGGAGACGATCGCCCCCATTCACCTGACGCCGGCGAAGCTGAAGTCGATCCCGTTCGTGCCGTATGAAACGTGGGAGAACGTCGAACTCGACGGCATGTCGAACGGGAAGGTCCGCGTCGGTCGCGGCGCCGATGCGAAGTGGAACTGGCACGTCGAATGTGCGCCGACCGGCACCAGGCTGAAAGTGTTCCCCATCGATTTGGAAGTCGTGGAGACGGCGGGGACCGTCGTCGTCGATGGCGCCAAGGTCGTGCTGACGGGCGTCCGCGGCAAAGCGGCCGACGGCCTCGTGACCGCCGATGCGACGCTCGACTTCGGCCCGAAACCGTCGCGGCTCGAATTCAAAGTGAACGCCGCAGATCTGGACGTCAAGAAGACCCCCGCGAGCTGGGGCTTGGCCAAGCAGGTGGACGAAGGACGGATGAACGGCAGCGGCGACATCGTCCTCAAAATCGCCGATGGCAAAGTTCAACCGGAAGGAAAGGGGAGGGCGATCATCAAGGGGAAAGCCTTCTGCGGCGATGCCGAGTTGAAGCTGTCTCTGATCGGCGACGGCAAGCGACTCCGGTTCGAAGGCGAGCCGGAGACGAAGCGGAAGCGAGGAGGTGCCGCTCCCGATCTCGCGCTGCTCGAACTGCTGGCGAGCGTGCTTGTGCAAGCGCCGCCCGCGCAGCCCCCGAAGCCGACGGCCGAAGTGCAGTACGTCCGCGCCAACCTGAAGCTGCGGGATGTGAATGTCGCAGAGCTGATCGCCAAGGCCAACCTCGCATCGCCCGTGAAACTGGACGGCAAGGTCACACTCGACGTCTCCGCGGAGATCCCGACGAGCAACACCGACTCCATCAAGTACTACCGGGCGAAAGGGAAGCTCAGCACGCCGAGCCTGCAAATCGAAGCCCTCACCCTCACCGACGTCACGGCCGATGTGGAACTCCGCGACGGCGTTCTGAAGCTCACGAAGTTCGCGGCGGTGTTCCCGAAGGGTACCGACGGCAAAGCCGGAAGCTTCCTCGGCACCGCGAGCTTCGGCATCGACCCCCGCACCGATCTGGTCGCCGAACTCACACTCGACACGATCCCGCTCGGCCAAGTTTTCGCGGCGCTGCCCGGCTTGAAGGACAAAGCCGACGGAGTCCTCTCGGGTAAGTTCGACCTGAAGATACCCGGCGACAAGTTGAGCGACGTCAAGTCGTACGTCGCCGGTGGCAACCTCACTTCGACGGGCTTGACCGTCTTCGGCCAGAAGGCCGAGAAAGTCTCGCTGACCTTCACGCTGAAGGACGGTGTGGCCGAACTCTCGAAGGCCGAGGCGGGGATCTACAGCGGCACCGTGAGCGGCGAAGCGAAGCTGCCCCTCGTCGGCAAGGATGTCGGGTCGTTCCGGATCAATTTCAAGGATCTCGATTCGGCCGCACTCGTGAAAGCGATCCCCGATAGCCCCGTCAAGCTCTCCGGCAAATTCAGCGGCAAGCTCGACGGCACCCTCCCGGCCATCGAAGGGTTCGACGCCGCAAAGATCACCGGCGACTTGGCCCTCGATTCGACGAGGCTCGTCGTCCAGGGTATCCCGACGACGAAGCTCACGGGCAAGCTCGGCTACAAGCCGGGGGCGATCACCTACGCGCTGAAGGGCGATGCCCTCGGCGGCTCGTTCGATGTCGATGGCACATATCCTCTCGGTACGGCCGACCCCAAGAAGCCGGCCGATAAGCCCACCGGGGGAACCGTGCGGTTCGACCGCCTCCGCCTCGACCGACTCGGGCGCGACCTCCGCATGGCATCGCTGGAGCCACTGCGCGGGATCGCGAGTTTGACGGTGCGCTACACGAATGGCGCCGACGGGCCGAAGGGCACGGGCCGCCTGGAAATTCGCGACTTCGGCTGGGGCGACGGCTTCGAGGGGTCGGACATCGTCTCCGAAATCCACATCGCCGGGGACGGCTTCGACATCCCCAACATTTCCGGCGACTTAGCCGGCGGCACCCTCCGCGGCCGCGTGCGCTACGACTTCGATCAGCCGCGCAAAAGCCTCCTCGCACTCAAACTCGAAAACGCCGACGCCGCAACTCTGCTCGGACCATTCGGCGTCAAAGGAGCGAGCGGGCGCCTGTCCGTTTCGATCCGGAGCAGCATCGGCAAGGAGTTCCGGGGCACCGGCACAATCGCGGCGGCCCGAGCGAAAATATACGGGGTCGATGTCGCCGATCTCCGCATGCCCCTTGCGTTTTCCTTCAGCCCCGGCGGCGCCGCCCAGCTCACGGTCCGCGACGCGTCGGGCACCATCGCGAACGGCCGCGTGACCGGCCGAACCCAACTCGATTGGAACGGCAGTGCGAATGTCGAAGGACGCGTGGAGTTCGTCGATGTTAACGTCTCCGACTTGGCCAAAGGGTTCGGGGCCAACTCGCATGGCGTCGGCAAGACGACGGGCCGCTTCGACTTCACGGGAAGCGACGTGCGCGCCGCCTCCGACTTGAAGGGGACGCTCACGGCAAAATTCGGCCAGACGACCGCGAAGGAACTGCCGATTCTCGGCTCCGCCTCGGCACTCCTTTCACCGGTCCAGTCGCTGTCGCAATTCGACTCCGGCGAACTGCTCGCCCGCCTCGGCACTGGCTCCTTCCGCGTCGAACGACTCGCCCTTTCGAGTGCGAGTGCGAAACTCTACGCCGACGGCATCGTGAATTTGAACGGCGGGCTCGACCTCGATGTGATCTACAACACGAGCACCATCGGGCCGGCGCTTCCGCTCCGCACGATCCTCCGCAACATCCCCGCCATCGGTCCGATCCCCGTCGGGTTGATTGTGCGCGTCACCGAAGCGCTTTCGAACCGGGTCATCCGCTTGAAGATCGGCGGCACCACGGGTGATCCGAAGGTGTCGGTCAACGCCGCGGGATTGTTCACCGAAAATGCCGTCCGTTTCTTCGCGGGACAATACGTTCCCCTCTCGACGGGACCCACCCGCTGACCCCGGATCGCCGGGATTA
>JAYVTJ010000075.1:0-6080 GCA_043774415.1 Fimbriiglobus sp.
CACACCCTACGGGCGGGTATCGCCAAAATCCGGAGGTAGACCTACTTCCAGAGATGTGGCAACGATTCTCGGAGGCCATGTCGATTTCAGTTTCAGTCGATATCGGCACCCCCTCCGCCGAAACGAGCGAAACGAGCGAAACCAGCGGCAATGATCGGTACGAGCCAGGCGATCACCAACTCCGAACCGAGAAAAGCACGAAAATCGCAGGTGTCCAACTCATTCCTATAACGAGGGCATGGCGAAGCTCCCGGATGTTCTCGTGATCGGCGGCGGCATCATCGGCCTGACCTCGGCCTATTTGCTGGCGAAGGCGGGTCTGAGCGTCGAGGTGATCGACCGTCAGGAGATGGGCCGAGAAGCGTCATGGGCCGGGGCGGGGATTCTGCCGCCGTTCGGCGATGTGAGCGGGGCGCAGTCGCCCATCGATGCGCTTCGGGCCACCAGCGTCGCAGGGTTCGCGGCATTCTCCGAAGAGCTGGAATCCCACACCGGTCGCTCCAACGGTTACCGGATTACGGGTGGAATCGAGGTCCTTCATCCGGAAAGCGAATACTGCTTGCCGCTCTGGGATGCGGAAGGGATCGCGTACGAACGGATCGATCGCGGAGTACTCGACCGGCTCGTACCCGGTAGCCGGACCGATGCGGAAAGCGTTTATCACATCCCCGGCTTCGCGCAAGTCCGCAACCCCTGGCACCTGAAAGCCCTGATCGCCGCCTGCGGAATCGAAGGCGTCGCGCTGACAACCGGCTGTCAGTACGAGTCTTGGAACATCGGTGAAGGACGCGTGCGGGGACTCGTCGATTCCGCCGGGCGAATCCGAGAAGCGGGGGCGTACCTCATCGCGAACGGCGCCTGGGCGGACGCCGCGCTCGCGCCGCTCGGTTGCCGACTCGGCATCCACCCCGTCCGGGGGCAAATTCTCCTGTTCGGCGGCGCGGTCGCTCCCGTCCTTTCCCGCGTCATCCTCGATGGAAAGCGGTATCTTGTCCCGCGTGGAGACGGTCGCATTCTCGTCGGCAGCACCGAAGAACCGGAGGCCGGTTTCGTGAAGGGGAACACTTCGGACGGACTCGACAACTTGCAGCGTTTCGCGTGCGGTTGGATTCCGGCACTCGCCCGGACCGAAGTCGAGCAGACTTGGTCCGGCCTCCGACCGACCCCGCGCGATGGCCTCCCTTCCATCGGCCGGGTACCGGGGCAAGACCGGGTCTTCGCGGCGGTCGGGCACGGGCGGGCGGGCATCCAATTGTCTGTCGGCACGGGTCAATTGGTGCTAAAGCTTCTAACGGGGCAGAGAGTTCCCGAGTACGCCGAGGACTTCCGCTTGGATCGACCTCCGGCTTCCGACATCCGCCCGGCGTTCCGCTCATGAAAGTGGCCCCGATGGAACCGCAGACCCACCGCGCCACCGCCAAAACGCTCGCCGAGGATCTGGGCTGGCTCGAAGAGCACTGCCGCAAGCATCCGGACTTGAGCCAGCACGCCGCCCACCTGCGCCTCGCCGGCGCCCTTACGCGGAACGTCATCGGCCCCGCCGTGGATGGGCAGGGAGCGAAGCCGCTCTTCGTGGCCGTCGTCGGCGGAGCCGGGGCCGGCAAGAGCACGGTCGTCAACTTTCTCGCGGGCACCGTCGTCGCCGATGCCAATCCGCAGGCCGGGTTCACGCGCCACCCCACGGCTTTCCTCCCCGCGACTCTCGGCGGCGCTTGGCCGAGCCACCTCGGTTTCCTCGGGCCACTTCAGCGATTGTCGGAAACCAAACCGGCGAACCTCGATGAGGACGTCTATCAGGTGGTGCGGATGCCCGTGAAAGCGGACGGCGCCGACCCGCTCGCCGAGGTGGTGATCTGGGACTGCCCCGACATGACGACGTGGGCCTCGGCCGGGTACGTCTCGCGGCTCATGGAAGTGGTCGCACTCGCCGACATCGTCGTTTATGTCGCGTCTGACGAGCGCTACAACGACGTGGTGCCGACGCAGTTTCTGCACCTGATGATCCAAGCCGGCAAGGCGGTCGTCTGCTGCTTGACGAAAGTGCGCGAAGTGAACGAAGAGGCGATGCTGGCCGACTTCCGAGCCAAGATCCTCGGACAGTTGCCGAAGTCGGTCGGCGACATCCCGGCCGTCCCGGTCGTCGCGATCCCGTGGCTCTCGGACGAGATGCGCAAAGACCCGTCCGGCGCCGGGGCCAAGTACCGCGTCGGACTCCTGAATCAGATTCTCGCGCTCTGCCCGAGTCCGGAAGTCGTCCGGCAGCGGACGCTCACGAACGCCGTGAAGTATCTCGAATCGGCGGGGAATGGACTGCTCGATGTGGCCCGGCGCGACCTCACCGAGTTCGACAACTGGCGTACGGCCGTCGCGGCCGGACGGCGCGAATTCGAGGAGCGCTACCGCCGCGAGTACCTCTCGGGCGAAGCGTTCCGCCGCTTCGACCGCACCCGCGAGCAGGTGATGGAGATGCTCGAACTCCCCGGTCCGGGGAAGATCGTGAGTTCCATCCTCGCGCTGATCCGAGTGCCGTACAAGTACGCCCGCGAGTTCGTCGGCAAGACGCTCACGCGACCCTCGACGCTGAACCTCTCCGAGCAAGCCGTGTGCAGTGCCGCGATGGCCGCGTGGCTCGACGGGATCCAAGCCGAGGCTCTTCGCAAGTCGGCCAACCATCCGCTCTGGAAGCAGGTGACCCACGGCTTCGACGCGGGCTTGAAGGGCCAAGTCGGCGACCTTTTCCAGCAGCAGTACCGCAACTTCGAGCTGAAGGAGACCGACGAACTCGACCGCGCGGCGCGGGCGGTGCCCGAAGCGCTGACGAACTCGCCGATCCTGCTCAGCGGGCTGCGAGTCGGCACTGTCGCGCTCGATTTCGCCGCCACGGTCGCGGTAGTCGTCTTCACCTGGCCGCCCGATTGGTCGCTGCTGCTCATCATCCCCGCAGTATCGCTCACCCGGCAACTCGTCGAGTTGCTCGTGCGGTTGGCCGTGGAACGCGGGCGGAACAAGCTCCGCGCCAAGCGCGAAGCGTTGCTCGCCGAGCAGCTCACCGGGCCCGTGGAAAAGTGGCTCGGCGATTGGCCCTCCTCCGGCGGCAGCGCGCTCGAGAAGCTCCAGCTCATCCTCCGCCGCGTGCCCGATGCCATCCGCGAGCTGTCGGCACTGGCCCGCCCCACGATGCCGGTTCCATTGCCTCAGACACCGGCGACGACCCCATGAGCGAACCGACCGCCGAGCCGTTCCTCCGTACGCTCGCCCCGCTGCTCAAGGGGCTGGAGCGCGGGCTACGCCAGTGGCTCGACGCCCGCCGGCGCTACCCCGTCACCCTCGTGCAGCGCGCCGAGATCGAAGGTCTTGCCGACGACTACCACCGCAAGTCCGGCTCGCTCGACGCCGACCGGCCGCTGCTCGTCGTCATGCTCATGGGCGGCACCGGCGTCGGCAAGTCATCGCTGCTCAACGCGCTCGCCGGGGCCCCGGTGGCTCAGGCCTCGTTCACCCGGCCGACGACGCGCGATCCCGTCGTCTACTTCCATCAGTCCGTGAAGTCCGACCGGCTCGACCCCGCGCTGCGGCTCTGTCGATTCGCCCAGCACGACCGCGAATCGCTGCTGCAGAAGGTGATCGTCGATACGCCCGACCTCGACAGCAACGACGTCGTCAACCGCGACAAGCTGACGGAACTCCTGCCCGTCGCCGATGTGGTGCTCTACGTCGGCTCCCAAGAAAAGTACCACGACCAGATCGGCTGGGAGCTGTTCAAGGACCAGCGCAAGCGCCGGGCCTTCGCCTTCGTGCTGAACAAGTGGGACCGCTGCATCGACGCCGGGGCGGGCCTGCGACCGGACGAGGACCTCTTGAAAGACTTGAAGGCCGAGGGGTTCGAGAACCCGAAACTCTTCCGCACGACGGCCCAACTCTGGATCGACGCCGAGCAGGCCGGGCAGGAGGTGCCGCCCGATTTGCCCGAGGGGGAACAGTTCCGCGAGCTGCGCAACTGGCTCGAAGCGGGACTATCCCGATTGGAGATCGAAGCGGTCAAAGCGCGCGGCGTCGCCCAGCTCGTCGAGCAATCGAAGCGCGTGATCGAATCGGTGAAGCCGCCCGATCTCTCGGTACAGGCCGCGAGGGTGCGGAGTGCATGGGAACTGGTGCTGAGTGCCGAAGCGGAGCAGCAGGCGGAAGTGCTCGTGAGCACGCTGGAGCCTTACCAGCAGGAGGTCGAGCACCACTTCAGCGTGCAGGGGCAGCAGCGCTTCTGGGGGCTGATGGCCGGGTACCTCCGCATCACGACGAAGTTCCGATACTTCAGCACCTCGCTGAAGGATCGCATCCCGTTCGCGCCGAAGCTGCGCGGAGCCATCAGCACGCCCGACGACTGGAACTTGACCGAGTTCGTGCAGTCCTGCTCGCGCACGGCCGCCGAGCGGGTGCTGACCCAGCGACTGTCGGCGCTCTCCAATAAGTTGCTCGTGGAAGCGGACCAAAAAGGGATGCCGCTGAACTTGCTGAACGATGCCACGGCCGAGGCGACGCGGCTGCAGTGGGAAGAGCGCTACACCCGCGGGCTCGTCGATGCGCTCGGCCAAGTCGAACAGGAAGTGACGAAGCCGACCGGCTGGCGCAAGCTCGTCCGCGGGGGAATCACCTGGCTCGCGAACAGCGTGCCGACCGTCACGCTGCTCGGCTCCATCGGACTGGTGCTCTACCTCGTGTTCGTCGATCTGCAAACGCCCAGCTTGGTGCTTTTGCTATTGCCGCTCTATCTCACTCTCGCCGTACTCATCCTGTTCCACATCGTCATCGCGGTGGCGCTGCCGGTGCGCTGGGCGTCGATCCGCGGTGACTTCCTCTCGCGGCTCGGCATCCGCTTGCGGAAGGAATTCGACGACGTCTTCCTGCCCATCCCGGATGCCGTGGCAACTGCCGTACGCGAGGAGCGCAAGCAGGTCGAAGCCATCGCCGCGGAAACGAACCAGGTCGCGGAGTGGCTGCGAGAACGCGAGCAGGCGGCTGGTATCGCGGAACTCTACGGAAAATGATTTCGGCCGATACCCCCCACCCCCGCGTGAAACCATTTAGGATCTCGGGTAGAAGCTTAGCGCCGTAACGACTTGCGACCGAAACCGGATCAGTTCCGACCCGGCGCGATGGGATCGAGGAAGCCGGGGGCCGGCAGCGGGGGAGGCAGCGGATCTTCGGTGCGCGAGCGGAATGGATCGGGTCGCACGGCGGGCGGTTCGACGTCGTTGCGCGGCCGGCTCTGTAATCCGCCGACGCGGCCGGGCGGCGGCAGCGCGTCATCCCGCCGCAGGTTGGGCTCCGGCAGCGGGTCGCGATCGCGGTCGAAAATGTCGCGCGGATCGGGGTTGCGCGTGCGGGACGGCTTGCTCGGAAAGAGGTTGTCCATCGTCCCCGCGATCGGCGCATTGCTGCACCCGGCGAGCGCGATGCCGACGATGGCTATGGCGATGGAAGAGATGCACTTCATGCCGGCGGCATAGCGTCCCGCAAAGGTGCGAGCAAGGCCGATTCTCAACCGGCGGTGGATCGCGTGCCGAATTCGGCTTCGGTGAAACCGTTGTCGGCAAGCGCTTCGAGATAAGTTCCCTCCAGATCGATCATCACAACGGGACCATTTCTCAGCGGGAGCGGAACCGAGGGAATCGGCGCGCCGACCGGGGCGCGGTAGCACCAGACGTCGAGTCGGCGGTCGTCTTCATCCCCCTTGGGGCGGCACGCGGAGACGTACGTCGGCGAATCCGCCATTTGCGATCGGACGGGCGCGCCGAGTTTGGCCATGAGGAGGTTGTGCAGATTCGCCGACCGGTTCGTGACGGGATCGACGAGGACCACGCCGATGCCGATCTGGATCATACCCGCGCATTTGCGGATGAACGTCTCGCGGGATTCGTCCCGGTCCTTGTTCGATGCGCTGACGATTTCGATCACCGCGACGAGGGTTTTCCCTTTGCGCGTATCGACAATTTGAGGGTGTAATCTCTCCCCCGCGTCGTTTACGCGGCGATTCCCATCGATTCTCGGCAGATTCGGTCGGATCGCCCGTTTAAGATCCTCCG
>JAYVTJ010000076.1:0-3307 GCA_043774415.1 Fimbriiglobus sp.
TCCAAACCCGCATGCGGGTCGAATGCACCCGGGCGCCGGTACATTTTCTTTGCCGTCACGCCTGCACGAGTGCCGTGTCGATCGGCGCGCTCAGGTATATTTCTGCTCCCACGAGTTGAGCATGCCGACGACTTCCAGCTTCTGCACCAGATTGCCTGATTGCTGCGCGGCGACGGCCGCCCGCGCGATGATGATCCTCTGTTCCCGCGGGTCGCCCGATGCTCGCCAGTACTTCACCATCAGCTCTTCGAACGACTCGGTCACCCGGGATTTCATTCCGAAGAGCCGCCTCAGCCATCCCATAGCGGCTTTCCTTTCGTACACATTGGTCGGACAAAGATGAATTCCTCGCGCCGTGCACGAGAGGTACGAGTGTGGCTCTACCGCCTCGGGTATCAATCCAACTCGCCGAGCAGTGCCAAGACCGTGACGAACACCGCCATGATGCCCACGAATGCGGCCAGGCCGCAAACGATTCGGGCGACGATCGGCTTCTTGGTGCCGATGACGCCGGACATCTTTTCGAGAAGCCTGTTCGAGGCGAACAGGCCGAAGGTTGAGACGATCGCGACACCCCCGAAAAACGCGATCATCGCGATGCCTTTGCCCATCGGCAGGCGGGTGTCCGGCGTCTGGGCGATGAGTGTGTGCAGCAGCGTGTCCGACATTCTGGCTCCTGAAAAGGGTTTGAGTCTCATCTCGACGATAGCGCCGCCAAAGCGATTTTGAGCGACGTCCGGAGGACGGTGGAGAGCACCGAGTAGCCGAGCATCGCTCCGCCGTTCGCTTTGCCCATCACGAGGCGGACGAAGCCCACGATGATGCCGACGCTGGGGAGGAAAATAAAGACGAGCCAATCGCCCACGGTGAGTTTAGATCCCCCGGGGTCGGACTCGGGTCCGCCCCGGTTCGGCCGCGACCTCTCTCCGGGTCGGGGCACCCGGATCGTCTCCGCGCACGCGGGGCAGGTGGTCTTCGTTCCGACAGCACTTCGCTTCATTTCCAGATCGGCGTCGCACTCCGGGCAGAAAAAGGCATAAGGCTTCGACGACGCGACCGAGACCGTTTTCGGGTCTGCACCCGGCAGGGGCGACTCCTCGGACTTTGCGCCTTCCGCGGTGACCGCGAGTCGAAAAGACGTGCCGCGCCCGTGACATTTCGCGGTCTTGCCGGCGTGTTCCTCCCGGAACTTCGCGCCGTGTCCACAACTCGGGCAATCGACGTGGTGCATGGAGATCGCTTCGGGTGGACGGGATGGAACTTGCCCGAGGCTAACCGGCGCTGTGGTGGGAAACGTGACCAGGCGGACATGAGATAATGTGAATCCTCGCAGCGGGGTCACTTTCGGCCCGGTTCCGTGCCTGTGAAAGTCCGGCAACGGGCGGGCCTCAAATCGACTCGACACGTCTATTCGCAATGCGTTGCGGACACTCTCCCGATTTGTGGTAACATCTGCCCTCCCAATGCCGGTTGATTCGAAGGGCAGACTCTCCATGATCCCCGACGGCGATGCCGCGGCGGAGCCGCGCGACTCCCACCGCCTCCTCAAACTCCTGAGCGAGAAGCGCGAGAAATTTTTGACATTCGTGCGCTGGCGCTCCCCCGCCAAGCTCACGGCGCGCCGCGATCCCGAAGACGTCCTCCAAGCGGCTTTCGTGAGCGCGCAGCGGCGCTGGAAAGACTTCGAGCACTCGGGGATGGAACTCGAAGCCTGGTTCTACCGGATCGTGCTGAATGCGCTGCTCGACGACCACGATTTCCAGACACGTCAGCGCCGCGACTGCGGTGCCGAACTCGGCTGGCCCGATCGATCGTCGCAGCAGTTCGCCCTCGGCCTCCAGAACGCGGACACCAGTCCGAGCGCGGCGCTCGGGCGCCGGGAAGTGAAGGAGCGCATCGAACGGGTACTCGCGGCGCTGCCCGCCGATCAGCAGCAAATCATGGTGCTGATCCACTACGGAGAGCTGAGCAAGGAGCGGGCTGCGGAACTGCTGGGCATCGAGAGCGGCACCGCCCGGCAGCGCTACGCACGCGCCCGCATCCGCTTCCGCGAGTTATGGAAGACCGAATACGGTGATGAGGGATTCGGCTGATGACCGCGGCACACGACGAGACCGACGAAAAGGTGGAGGCCCTGGGGCAGTTCCTCGAAGAACTGCCCCTCGCCGCCGATGGGGAATCGGTCGTGCGGCGGTTCGCGGCGACTTATCCGCAGTGGGCCAAGGACTTTCTGGAAGAAGCGGTGCTGAGCCGCATGCTCGTCGCGGCCCGGGATGACGATACTTTCCCCGACCTCAGCGAACTCGCCGATTTCAATATCCTTCGCGGTATCGCCGTCGGTGGCATGGGCATCGTCTACGAAGCGGAGCAGCTGTCGCTGAACCGGCGGGTCGCGCTCAAGGTGCGGTACGGCCAGCCGTCGCCGGAGCGCGAAGCGGGGTTCGACCGCGAGCAGCGCGTGCTCGCCCGCCTGCACCAGTCGCACATCGTCCCCATCTACCAGTCAGGCCGCTGCGGGATCTGGCAGTACTTCGCGATGGCCTACATCGAAGGGGTGACGCTGCACCAACTGCTGCGCACCGTATGGGAGCGGGCGACCGGAAATCGGGCGATCTCCGACCTGCCAACGCTCGTGGTCGAGGCGAAGCGGCGCGACCTCCAACTCGACGAATCCACGCGGCTCGCGGAATACGCCGATGACTTGGCGTACCGCTCGACGCACCGGGTGGCTTCCGTAACCCCGGAACCGGTCGCAGCGCGACTGATTCGACCCCTTCGTCTGCCGCAGAGCTATTTCCGAGCGATTGCGGCCCTCCTCGCGGACGTCTCCGAGGCCATCGCTCACGCGCATGCGGCGGACGTCTTGCACCGGGATATCAAGCCGTCGAATATCATGGTCGATGCCGCGGGGCAGTGCTGGCTCATCGACTTCGGCCTCGCGGCCGTGGCGACGATGGAGGCGAGTACGGAATCTCACGCGGCGGGCACCCCCGGCTACATCGCGCCGGAGCAGTTGCTGCCGGGGGCGTGCGCGCCGGGCGAGCGCTCGGACGTCTGGGGACTCGGCGTCACGCTCTACGAAGCGGTGACGCTGCGCCGGCCTTCACCAGATCCGACGATGGCGCACCCGACGATCCGCGCACTGGTTCCGAACGTCCCGGCGGATGTAGCCGCGATTTGCCGGAAGGCGACCGAGTGCGATCCAGCTCTGCGCTATGGCACGGCGGCGGAGTTGGGCGCCGACCTGCGGCGCTGGCTCGACGGCCGCGCCACGCTGGCCCGGCCCGTCGGCCCGAGCCGCGCCGCG
>JAYVTJ010000077.1:0-1505 GCA_043774415.1 Fimbriiglobus sp.
GCTCGCCGGGGTGATGGGTGGCCGCGAGAGCGAAGTGACTGCGAGCACGAAGACGCTGCTGCTCGAATCGGCGCAGTTCGATTTCGTCAGCATCCGCAAGACCGCCCGGCAGTTCAAACTCTTCAGCGAAGCGAGCACGCGCTTCAGCAAGGGGCTGCACCCCGAAACGGCCGCATTCGCTGCGCAGCGCGCCGGGAAGTTGCTGCAGGAGTTCGCCGGCGGCAGCGTCCTCGCAGGGCGCATCGATGTCTATCCGAATCCGATGCCGGCGAAGCCGATCGACTTGAACCGCAGCGAAATCGAGCGGCTGCTCGGCACCGCGATCCCCGACGGCGAAGTCGAACGCGTGCTGACCGCGCTCGACTTCAAACTCGAATCGACCGTCTGGGGCTGGACGGTGATGCCGCCGGCGAACCGCATCGACATCCAGAGCGGGCCGGCCGACCTGATCGAAGACCTCGCCCGCATCGGCGGCTACGACCGACTCCCCGAACGCTTGCTCTCGCTCGAGATGCCGGCCCCCGTCGGCAACCGCGGCCTCGAACTCGAACAGAAACTGCAGGATCGCCTCGTGGATCTCGGACTGACGGAGTGCATCACCTACGCGTTCAGCTCCGCCGAGTTCGAAGGCAAACTCGGAGGAGCCGCTGCCGAGTTCGTGACACTGAAGAACCCGATCTCCCCCGAGCGCTCGGCGTTACGGCGGTCCCTGCTGCCGGGACTGCTCGAAGTCGCAGCGCGCAATCTCGCCGCTTCGGAGAGTGTCGCGATCTTCGAACTCGGTTCGGTCTTCGAGCCGAAGGGTGTCGAATTGCCCGATGAACCGCGCCGGCTCGCCATCATCCTCTGTGGCAGGCGGACCGAAGCCGCGTGGGACGATGCGCAAAGCGTTGCCCCGGCCGCGTTCGACTTCTTCGACTCGAAGGGGATCATCGAAAGCCTTTTCGCCGAGATGCATTTGCCAGCGTTGAAGTTCGAACCGGCGAAGGAGGTGCCGTTCCTCCACCCCGGCCGCGCGGCGACCGCTTCGCGGAACGGGAAGGTCCTGGCGCGCTTCGGCGAACTCCATCCGAAGGTTGCGAGTGCGTTTGGCCTCGCGGACCGCGCCGTGCTCGTCGCGGATATCGACGCCGAAGCGCTCCTCGCGGCCGTGCCGGAACGCTATCCGTATAAGCCATTCAACACGCTGCCCGCCGCGAAGCGCGATGTCGCCGTGATCGTGCCCGACGACCTGCCGATGGATCGCGTGCTCGCGGAACTGATGGCCGCCGGCGGAGATCTGCTGACAAGCGCCGTGCTCTTCGACGTGTATCGCGGCGACAGCATTCCGGCGGGGACGAAGAGCCTTGCGTTCGCGCTGACGTACCAGCCGCAGGAGAAGACGCTGACCGACAAGGAGATCGACAAGGCCCACGGCAAGATCGAGAGCCGGCTGGTGCATGTGCTCAAAGCGCAAATCCGCGGGAAGTGATTGCCGCGCTCTGAGAACTGGCAATCCCTCGGTG
>JAYVTJ010000078.1:0-1876 GCA_043774415.1 Fimbriiglobus sp.
TGTCGGGCCTCCCAAAGCATCGGCCCGACCTGCAAAGCATCCGCAATCGACCACGAGTGCGTGCCGTTTCCCATTCGGCTTCGATTGACAAAAGGTAGTGGCTTCTCAGGGTATCGACGCTTCTCGAATCAGTTCTACTAGCGTCCACCGATGTTCGGTCAACCCGGCTTTCATCGCGGGGTCATTTTCAAGGGCGGATGCACCCGGCAGAAGTTGTAGTAAGCGAACTGGAGGGCCAGCGCCAGTATGTGGTTTGCCCACATCTTGCTGAACGCAATTGCGGGCCGCAGTCTTTCAGGCTTTGCGTTCTACGCATTCCCATTCAGCTACTCTGCGTGCGGTTGTCCGGTCAGCCCTAGCACGAACAGGAACGCGGTCACGTTCGGGTTGGGGAGCCGTAGTGTGCAGGGAGTCTTCGGCATTTTGGTTGGCATGCTCATGCGAGCAGGATACCATCGTCATCATGATTGACAAAGACAAGCGGACGCTGGTTTACAAGCGAACCCACATCGATGACCCCTGCGAAGCGGGCAGGTTTGGGTGCTTCAACTGCATGGGGAGAATAGTGCGGGTTAGAAAGTACGGGGCGGTCATCGGAATCGGCGGGCGATGCGAAGAAGCGAAAGGGCACCGCATCGACGGGAAGGTTACTTGGGTTGGCATCGGGCAGCACAAAGCAGACGACCCATTGACGGGCTTTCTCATTGTGACATTCGACATTTTCGTTCTCTACAACGCGGATGGGGAAGCAACCCCTCCGAATCTGGAGAAGAGAATGTTCCCCGCCCGTCACGCCATGACCTTCAACGCAGCCGTGCAAGCCGAGCTCGACGCGATTCTCGACAAGGCGAGGGTTGACGCCAAGCAGCCTTCGAGACGTTTGCAACTCGACACCCCGAGCAAGCTGCAACACCGCCGAACCACGTGCTAGTTCCATTTGCCGTCAGACTGTCGGCGTCAACACACTCGCCAATTCTGAAGCGGCATCAGTCAACTGGACGTGATCACTTCTTCGCGGGCGCCAGCAGCGGTTCCAACTGCTCGGGCTTCCGCGCGATCGTCCGGGCGATGCCCGAGAAGAAGAACAAAAACTGCTCCGCCGATTCCTCGGCCATCTTCGGGGCGCTCGGCCCCATCATCTTCACGAGGCCGGCGGCGAAGCGGCTCTCGGACACCAGGTAGAACTGCACCGTGGGCTTGAAGGTCGCGTGGCCCGTCTCCTTATCGACGGCGCCGCGCGGGGCGTGCAGCACGGCCACGGCCTTCACCGGGATCGTCGGCAGCAGCGCGCCGGGCTTCACCTTGCCGGTGGCATACCAGACGACACCGTGCTCGAAGCGGCCGACGGTCTGCCACGTCAGCTCGCTGCCGGTCTCGTCGCTCCAGAAGAACTGCCCCTTGCCGAGATCGGTGATGTCTACGCAGGGGATCTTCAGGCGCTTCCACGCCTGAGTCGTGCGATCGGGATGTTCCACGAGCCAGTCGTACACGGTGGGATGCGCGGCGAATTCGTCGTCGGTCGCCTTGGCCGTGATCGTCGGCGCCTTGATGATCCCCGCGACGGTCTCGCGGTAGTTCTCGGAGACGCAGTCGGTGATCGACTTCGGTTTCGCGGGGGCACTGGAAGTGGAGGCCGGCACGACGGGTCGGGGTTCGGCGGCGGAGGCCGGGAGGGCACAGGCCAGAACCGCGGCGGAACCGAGGAGCCGAATCCGGAGCGAGGCCATCGGGCACCTGCGAAGCGGGGAGGGATGCCTGCCGACTCGGTAATTATCGAACCCCGAAGGGTCGGAACATCAATCATTCCCCCGTAGCGGAAGTCGCCAGACTTCCGACTCTCCATTCATCGCCGAGCTTGTCGGAAGTCTGGCGACTT
>JAYVTJ010000079.1:0-4842 GCA_043774415.1 Fimbriiglobus sp.
AAAGCGCGGTACGGCGAAGTGGAGTACGGAGGGGTCGGCACCAAGTGGACGCTCGGCGTTGACGGGAAAGCCATCCGCGAGCGGCTGAAAGAAGAGCCAGGACCGGTCGCATACAAAATCGATCCGAAGGCGTCCGTAAAAACGTTCGACTGGGACAGCGGCACATTCCCCGGTGTCTACGAACTCGACGGGAATACGCTGCGCGTGGCGCTCGGTGGGGGGACGCGCCCGGCGGCGTGCAAGCCGGGCGACAACGTCTATTACTTCGAATTCCGGAGGCTGAAGTGAAACTCCGAATCGCCGCAACCGCGCTGATGCTCGCCGCGTCGGCGGTCGCCGCGCCCGTGCCGAAGGAAGTGAAGAACGACGGCGGTTCCCTCGAAGGCGTCTGGTGGGAGGCCCGCTTCAACGACACCGTGAACAAGGATGCCGCGGCCGCGCGGCGCTTCAGCTTCAACAAGGACGGCACCGCCGGCATTCACCAGACGGCCGGCGCCAAGCCGCACGAGTACACCTACGCCGTTGATAAAACCACGGTGCCGCCGTCGTTCTCGTGGAACGGTGCGGGAGGTCGCGAGAACTATCGGGCCGTTTACCGGATCGATGGCGATACTCTCTTCATCGTGTTCGAGGTCGCCACGAATCCGCTGCCGAAGGAAGTCAAGCGCGGCGCGGGCCAAGTGTACTACGAACTCAAGCGGGTGAAGTAGTCATGCGCACGATCCTCTTCGCGCTGCTGTTCGCCCCGCTCGCCGCGGCCGCCCCCGTGCCCAAAGAGCTGAAGAAGGATGATGCCGGCCGATTCGTCGGCGAGTGGTGGGAATCCCGGCAGGACAACGCGACGTACACGGAGGCCGCGGTCGCCCGGCGCTTCACGTTCGACGCGGAAGGCGGCTTGGGGATCCGCCAGAACGCCACCGCCGCGCCGACCGATTACACGGTCGCCATCGACCGGACCACGGCGGTGCCGACATTCCTGCTGAAGGCCAAAGTCGGGGGCGCGAGCTACATCGCGTCGTACCGGCTGGACGCCGATACGCTGAGCTTCGCCCTCACCGATCCGGGGCAACCGCTCGCGGAGATCAAGCCCGGCGCGGGCCGCATCTTCTACGAACTCAAGAGGCTGAAATAGCGATGCGCACTTTCGCCGCACTGCTGCTCGTCGGCGCGACCGTTCAGGCGGCGCCGGTTCCGAAGGAAGTCGCCAAGCGGACCGACTCGGAGATCTTCGTCGGCACTTGGGAGACGGTCGTTTCCGAGAGCGGAGGGCAACCCTACAGCAAAGCGCGCTGGACGTTCGACGCCGCGCTGAAAATGGTCTCGACTCCGGTCGGTGGAGGTGCGGGTGGAGGCTCGGAATGGACCATCAAACTCGACCCCGCGAAGACGCCGAAGGAGATCGACATCGGCGGCTACAAGGGCATCTACGAATTGGTCGGCGCCGACATCAAGGTGGTGTATACTTTGAACGGCGCGCGGCCGGCCGATTACGAGCTGACGGCCGGCAAGTACTACAGCCTCCTGCGCCGCGTCGAGAAGAAGTGAGGGGTTCCCCGTGCGCCACTTGGCCCTCGCCGCGGTTCTGATTCTCAGTGCCGACCTCGCAGCCGCGCCGGTGCCGAAGGAGCTGAAGCGCCGGCCCGACGCCGAGCGTCTGCAGGGTGTCTGGATCATCCCGCCCTCGCTCCGCTGGTACTTCAAAGGCGATAAGCTCTACTCGGGCGGGCTGAATACCACCGACAACCTCGGCACCGAATACGGCATCGTCCTGCGGCCCGAACTCGCGCCGACCCAGATGGACATCACCCAGAACGGCCGGATCATCTGCACCGGCATCTACAAGTTCGACGGCGAAGCGCTGCACATCACCTACGTCCACAGCGGCGAGCGACCCGCGGACTTCGCCCCCGCCCCAGGCCGGTCGATCCACGTGCTGATCCGTTCCCCCGAAGCGAAGTAGCCCCAGGAGAGACCCCGTGCGCGCCCTCTCCACGATCGCCCTGATGACGCTGGTCACCGCCCTGTCGGCCGCGCCGGTGCCGAAGGAATTGAAAGCGCCTGCGGACGGCGAGCGCATCCAGGGCATGTGGATCGTGACCCAGGGCCAGCCCGGCGCCAAGGGGTACCGCTGGACATTCGAGGGCGAGAAGCTCTTCGCGGGCGGCACCGCGGATGCGAAAGGTCTCGAATACACCTACGGCCTGCGATTCGGTCCGCTTCTCACCGAATTCGACATCCTGCGAGACGGGCGGATCTCCCATCTCGGCGTCTACAAATTCGTCGGTGACGAACTCCACCTGGCGTATCACAGCAACGAGCGGCCGACGGATTTCACGGAGGGCGGAGGGAGGCACCTCCACATTCTGCGGCGCTTCGCGGAGGTCAAGAAGTGAACGTGAGTGGTTCGATACGATGGACCTTCGCCGCGCTGGTCGCATTCGCGACGGGCGCTCCGGCCGCGCCGGTGCCGAAGGAATTGAGAGTGCGCCCCGACGCCGTGCGGATGGAGGGGCTTTGGAAGGAAGGGCAAGGTTCGCACTGGCTCTTCAAAGGCGACAAGCTCTTCGCCGGCGGCACGGCCACGCCCGACATGAACGGACACACCTACGGCTTGACCCTGAAGCCGGAAGTTTCCCCGCCGGAGTTCGACCTCGCAGGCGCCAATGAAATCAGCAACTTCGCGGGGATCTACAAGTTCGTCGGGGAGGACTTGCATGTGGCGTACGTCGGCGCGGGAGCCGCGCGCCCCACCGATTTCACCCCCGGTGGCAACAAGCACATCCACATCTTGAAGCGCGTGGACGGGGCGAAAAAATGATGGGCCGCACACTCGCGATCGTGCTGGCGCTGACCGTCTCGGCGCAAGGCGCGCCGGTGCCGAAGGAGTTGAAGGTGCGCTCTGACGCCGCGCGGATGGAGGGGTTGTGGCAAGAAGAGGTGAGCAATTCGTACTGGCTGTTCCGCGGCGACAAGCTCTTCGCGGGCACCACGGCCACACCCGATGTCAACGAGTACGCGTACGGGTTGACGCTGAAGCCGGACGTTTATCCGCCGGAGTTCGATCTCGCGGAAGTCAACAGCACCAGCCGCTTCGCAGGGATCTACAAGTTCGTCGGGGACGATCTGCACGTCGCGTACAACGCGGGCGCCGCACGGTCGACCGATTTCACCCCCGGCGGAAACAAGACGCTTTACGTTTTGAAGCGGGTCGGCGGGGGGAAGAAGTGATGGGCCGCACACTCGCGATCCTGCTGGCGCTGACCGTCTCGGCGGAAGCCGCGCCGGTACCGAAGGAGTTGAAGAAGTCCGATCTCGAACGGATGCAAGGGGTGTGGATCGACAACAAAGGCACCCGGCACGCGTACGAGCGCAGAAAGTTGATCGTCGGCCAAGGGTTCGAATACGAAATCACGTTGCGCCCGGATCGTTCGCCGAAACAATACGATCTCGTCGGAGGGGAAGTGAAGTTCTCGGGCATTTACGAATTCGTCGGCGAGGAGCTTCACCTCGCCTACCGCGGCGAGGGAGGCCCCCGGCCGAAGGATTTCTCCGATTCCGCCTTTACGCATATCGAGATTCTCAAGCGCATCCCCGAGGCGAAGAAGTGACCCCGCTGCCGCCGGACTGGAAGCAACACCTCGAACTCGCCCTCGTGCCCGGCCTCGGCCCCAAGCTCACCGCAGCGCTGCTCGAGCACTTCGGTTCGGCGGACGCGGCGCTCCGCGCCTCCGCGGCCCAGCTCGAAGCGGTGCCCAAAATTGGCTCGCTCCTAGCCCATCAATTTGCGGCGTCGTTCCGCACTGTCGATGCGTCCGCCGAAATCGCCAGCTTGCAGAAGCATGCCGTGCAAATCGCGCTGCTTGGCCGCGAGCCGTACCCGACGCGGCTCGCCACCATCGACGACGCTCCACAACTGCTCTATTACCGCGGCACCTTCGACGACGCGGACCGCAACGCCGTCGGCATCGTCGGCTCCCGGCAGTGTACGCCCTACGGTCGGCGCATGGCCGAGCGCGTCGCCGCCGGCCTCGTCCGCGCCGGCTGGACGGTGATCTCCGGATTGGCCCGCGGCATCGACGGCGCCGCTCACAAAGCGGCGCTCGATGCCGGCGGTCGCACCATCGCGGTACTGGCGGGCGGGCTAGCGCGGATCTATCCGCCCGAGCACGCCGAACTTGCCGACGCCATCGCCCTGCGCGGCGCGCTCCTCACCGAGACGCCGATGACCGTCGCCCCGCAGCCGGGGATGTTCCCGGCGCGCAATCGCATCATCAGCGCGCTCAGCCGGGGCATCGTGGTGATCGAAGCGAACGCCCGCAGCGGAGCGCTCATCACGGCGACGCACGCGGGGGAGCAGGGCCGCGAAGTCTTCGCACTGCCGGGGAATGTGGACAGCGGCCCGAGCGCCGGCTGCTTGGAACTGATCCGCAAGGGTGCGCGCTTGGTGCGCGATGCCGACGACATCCTCGAAGATCTGCGCGGCATCGCCCCGCCCGATCTCCCGCCGAAGGCGCGCCGGGTGGCGCCGCCGGAACGGACGCTCTTCGCGGCGGCGGAACCGGTCGCACGCTCCCCGGAAATCGCAGTGCCCGAACGCCCGCCCGGTCTCGACGAGTTGCAAAATCGCATCTGGGAAGCGCTGACCGAAGCGCGGCATTCCGACGAATTGGCGCGTGAGCTGGCGCTGCCTTCGGGCGAGTTGACGCGGGCGCTGATGATGCTCGAAATGAAGAAGGCGATCCGCCGGCTGCCGGGCAACAGCTACGAGCGACGGTGACGGGAGTCCGAGATGAACGGAATTGGCGAGCGGCGCGGCGTAAGCCCGCCATGGTTTGCAATTGT
>JAYVTJ010000080.1:0-2495 GCA_043774415.1 Fimbriiglobus sp.
AGTAACAGAATGGACAACGGAGCTTGCCCGAAGGCCTTCCTTCGGGCATTCTGTATGGAAGGTTGACCGTTCAGCATTTCGGGAGAGTGCCATGCGTCGAATTCTCGCGACCGCGGTTTCCGCTCTGGCCCTCGCCGGCCCGGGCTACTCCCAGGACCTCAAAGCCAAGTGGCCCGGCGCCGACGGCGCCGCACTGACGAAGCTCGCCGACGGCCTCGGCGACCGCGATTACCGCACCCGCGAAGAGGCCGGCAAGCGGCTCGGCGAAGCCGGCTCCGATGCGCTGCCCGCGCTCCGGGCGGTCGCTGCGGCGGGCAACCCCGAAGCCGCCGATCGCGCGGCGGCGCTGATCGCGAAGATCGAAAAGCGCCTCGGCAACGCCCGAGACATCGCGGGTACTCCCGTCCAACTGAAGGCCGAAGAGCAGACTCTCGGCGCCGCCCTCGACACCCTCAAGAAGCAGACCGGCACCGCGATCCAGCTCAACGGCGACCAGAGCCCGCGCTCGAAGAAGGTGACGCCGAAGGCGGGCAAGCAGATCTTCTGGGAAGCGCTGCAGGGCCTCCTCGACGCGACCGATCTGGAAGTGGAAACTTCGGCCGCGGTCCCGGCCCCGGTCAATATCCAGCAGTTGCAAATGCGCTCGGGCGACGATGTGTACGACGGCCCGACGCCGCTGCCGGCCACGGGCACCGTGATGATCCGCGCGAAGCAATCAAAACTCGCGAATCCGGTGCGCATCTCGGGCGCCTTCCGCATCGAAGCGATCCCGGTGCCCGTCGCCAACCTCCCGCAGATGCCGGCCAACCGCGTCCCGGTGCTGCTCCAGATCACGCCCGAGCCGCGCTTCCGCTGGGTCGGCACGACAGAAACGCTCGTGACGATGGCGAAGAATCAAGACGGCCACACCCTCTCCTGGGACTTTGTGGCGGTCGATTCTGGCGCCGCGTTCAACGTCTATTCCGGCCGGGCCCAACTCGGGCGCGGCAAGCGCTACTACGGCGGGCCGGTCCATTCGACCGAGTTCCCCGTCAACCAATTCCAAGCCTACGTGAAGCTCGCGGCGAACCCGGCCGGGCCGAGCAGCTCGCTGAAAGAATTCGAAGGCTGCGTCCGCGGCCGCATCTGGAGCCAGCCCGAGACGATGCTCGCGATCTCGGAGCTGAGCGGTTCGCTCGCAGAAATCAGCGGCCCGAATCACACGAGTCTGAAAGCGAAGTACGATCCGATGCCGGGCGATACCTCCGCCCTGCTGATGACGATTGTAACGACCTACAACGCCGGCGAAGTGGCCCCGGCCAACGGCACGAGCGCCCTCGCCAATCCGGACGGCCTCTGGCTCGAAAATGGCCCCGGCGGTCGCGTGAAGGTGAAGCTCACCCCCGAGGAGCGTCAGCAGGCCCAGGGGTTCACCAACGCGTACGGACTCGCCCTTGTCGATGGCAACGGCAAGCCGATGAACCTCTCGCCGCACACCGCGACCCAGCAAAATTTCTACGACGGCCAGACGAACGCCAGCACCTTCATGGTGACGGCCCAGTACGTCGTTCGGCCCGCCACGAAGGACGATGCCGGCAAGCCCGCGAAGCTCACCTTCTCCGGCAGCCGGGTGAAGACAATCGAAGTGCCGTTCGCGTTCAAGAATGTCCCCGTGCTGCTCGGCACCGGCACCAACGTGCAGCCGCAGCAACCGGGCGGGTACAACGAGTGGTGAGCTGGCCGGAGGTCGCAGCGTGAGCCGAATCGTCGCGGTCGCCGGATGCGCGCTGACGCTCGCCATCGCCTATGCTTTGGCGGGTTCGGCCTTCTCGCACGACGATCGCCGACCCGAACCAGCGCGGATTGCAGAGAGCCTGAGCGCGCGGGATTACCGCGACCGCGAAGCGGCCGGCAAGCGCTTGGACGAACTCGGCGCTGAGGCGCTTCCGGCCTTGCGGAAGGTTGCCGAATCGGGATCGCTCGATGCTTCCGAGCGGGCGAAGGCGCTGATCGCGAAGATCGAAAAGCGCATCGACCATACGAAAAAGGCGGCGGGCAAGATCGTCGAACTCGAAGCGAAAGAGCAGACCGTCGGCGAGGCGCTGGCTTCGCTCCGCCGACAAACGGGGTACGCTCTCGAATTCGTCGGGGATCAAAAACCCCTGTCGAAGACGGTGACTCCCAAGGGTGGCAAGAGATTATTTTGGGACGCTCTCGAGGAACTCGCCGCGGCCGCGGGCTCGGTTGTCGAGCCGGATATGATCCGCAATTCGACCAGACAGGGGACGGGGATCGCAGCCTTGGCTCGCCCCGACAGTTTTGTCCTTCGCAAGCGGACGACCGAAACGAGGAACCCGGTTTGCGTCTCCGGCGCCTACCGCATCGAAGCAATCCCGGGCTCATCGTCACTGACCCGGCAAATGCTGCCCGCCCGCTCCGCGGTGATCTTGCAGATCACCCCCGAACCGCGCTGCTGCTGGGACGGGACTCTAGAAGTCCTCCTCGGGAATGCTCGG
>JAYVTJ010000081.1:0-2370 GCA_043774415.1 Fimbriiglobus sp.
ACGCAAGTGAGCGACGCGGGGCTGTCCTGCTTCAACGAGTGCAAGAAACTGACGCTCCTGTATTTGCATGTCACGAAAGTGGGCGACGCGGGGTTGGCCAACTTCAAGGACTGCAAAGACCTAACGCAACTCTGGCTGGGAACCATGCGGGTAGGCGATGCCGGGCTGGCTTACTTCAAGGACTGCAAGAACCTGACGATCCTCCACATCGAGAAGACCAGGATAACGGACCTTTCCCTACTGAAAGGGATGCCGCTCAAAGACCTCGTCTGCGACTTCCAGCCCGAGCGTGATGCCGAGATTCTCCGCGCGATCAAGACGCTGGAGACGATCAACGGCAAGCCGGTCGCGGAGTTCTGGAAGGAGGTGGACAAAAAGTGAAGGCGACGCTCCCCGGCTCCGACAACGGCGCCCCCGATTCCTGATAACATGATGGGCAGGCACAACAAAACCGCGATCCGTGCGTTGAGACCTTCGCACCGATTCCGCTTTTGAAAGGAACCGATTCATGATGCCGTCTCTGATCGCCGCGACCTTGCTCGCACTCGCTCCGGGCCAAGCCCCGGTGGCGGGCAAGCTCGAGATCGCCAACGTCCGCAACACCTACGGCGTCCTCGGGCCGACCCGCGCGGACAGCAAGCTCATCCCCGGCGACATCCTCTTCGTGTCGTACGACATCGACGGCATCACCATCGATAAGGACGGCCGCGTCCATTACTCGATGGTGATGGAAGTCGTGGACAAGAACGGCAAGGCGACCCTCAAGCAGGATCCGTTCGAGAAGATCGAACTCGTTCCACTGGGTGGTAGCCGGGTCGCGGCGCGGGCCTTCGTCACGCTCGGCGTCGATCACCCGGCTGGCGAGTTCACCATGAAAGTGGCCGTCACCGACCGGGCGAACAAAGCCACGACGACACTCGAACGCAAGTTCGAAGTGCTCCCCCCGGACTTCGGGATCGTCGCCGTGTACGCCAGCTTAGACGAGCGCGGTCAGACCGCCGCGCCGACGACGGGCGTCGTCGGCCAAGCGGTCTTCATCAACTACACGACCGTCGGCTTCAAGCGCGACGAGAAAACGAAGCAGCCGAACCTGCGCTTCGAGATGATCCCGCTCGACGAAGCCGCGAAGCCGCTGATGGCGAAGCCGCTCACGCACGAGGGGAACGACCTCGACGACAAGCTGCCGAACTACACGGTGCGCTTCCTGCTGCCGATGACGCGGCCGGGCAAATTCACGATCCGCCTGAGCTGCACCGACGTCGTGACGAAGAAGACCGTCAGCGTCGATCTGCCGGTGCTGATTCTCGCCGGGGAAAAGTGAGGTCACATGTAGGTCAGCCTTTCTAGGCTGACTCTTCTGCCCATCTGCCGTCAGGCTGGAAAGCCTGACCTACTGATAGGACTGCCCCAGAGTCTGTCTTACAACTCGAGATTCCCTGCCATGAGCGCTTTGGACGACCGCATCGCCCAGTTCCACAAAATGACCTCCGACGACCCCGACAACGAACTCGGGCACTTCCGGCTCGGGCAGCTCTACAGCGAGAACAATCAGTTCGCCGAAGCCGTCGCGTCCTTCGAGCGGACGCTGGCACTCTCCCCGCAGTTCTCGAAGGTCTATCAGCTCCTCGGCGAGTGCCACGTCAAGCTCGGCGACACAGCGAAGGCCATCGAGGTGATGACGGCGGGGTACAAAGTTGCCGACGAGCGCGGCGATAAGATGCCGCGGGATGCGATGGGCCTGCAACTCGGCAAGCTCGGGGCGCCGATCCCGAACGCGGCCCCGGCGACCGTCGCGGTCGATGATGGCACCGACACGGGCTTCCGCTGCCAGCGGCCCGGTTGCAGTCAGGGCAAACGGGCGCTCCCGCTGGCCGCGGCGCCCATCGATGGGGCGGACGGCCTGCGCATCCTCGGCGAAATCTGCGCCGACTGCTGGAGCGGCTGGGTGAAAGACTACAGCATCAAGGTCGTGAACGAACTCCGGCTCGACCTGAGTTCCGAATTCGGCCAGGGCGAATACGACAAGCACATGCGCGGTTACCTCGGCTTCGACGAACCCAAGAGCCTCTGAGCGATGCCCGATTTCCTCGTCCAGTACGGTACTTCATCGTTCATTGGTCGCTGCACCGCGACCGATGTTCAATTCGCGCGAGGGGACGATGTCGTCCTTCGGACTCCACGCGGATTGGAAATCGCAACAGTGCTCTGCGAAGCGCGCGCCGCTTCGGCATTCGACTTCGGCGGGGAATACATCCGATCCGCGACGTCCGGCGACAAGCAGGCCCAAGTGGCTGCAGCGGAACTAGCAGGTAAGATTCTGGACGCTGCTAGCGCGAGTGAAGAACACGTGACTTTCCTCGATTGCGAAGT
>JAYVTJ010000082.1:0-1787 GCA_043774415.1 Fimbriiglobus sp.
CGCGAATCCGCAAGCGCCCGCAGTCGTCGAGGTGGCGTCGCTCACGCTTCCGACTCCGAAAGACTCGGATATCCTCCGCATTGCCGCTGACCTCCGCGAACGGGCGACCGCCCAAGGCTTCACGCTGTTCGGCATCGCCCCGGCGACCGATGCCGACGGCTTCGACCGCTTCGGTGACTGGCTCGACGCCGGCCATGCCGGGGAGATGGAGTTCCTTCACGATCACCGCGAGCAGCGCCGCAACCCAGCCAGCATTTTGAAGTCGGTCCGCAGCGCCGTGATGCTCGGATTCGAGTACGGCGGGAACGAAGAGACCTCACCCCCCAACCCCCTCTCCGAAGCGGAGAGGGGGAGCCGGACGCTGATCGCGAAATACGCCCTTGGCCCCGACTACCACCGCTTCCTCTGGAACAAGCTCAACAACCTCGCCGCCTGGCTCGAAGCGGAGGTGCCGGGTTGCCGTGCCAAAGGGGCCGCCGACAGCGCGCCGCTGCTGGAGCGCGACTTCGCCCGCCGCGCCGGCCTCGGCTGGTTCGGCAAAAACACCATGCTCATCGACAAGCATCGCGGCAGCTTCTTTTTCCTCGCGGCGCTGCTCACGAGCCTCGATCTCCCGGCGAGCGAGCCGCACACCGCGAGTCACTGCGGCACCTGCACCGCCTGCCTCGACGCCTGCCCGACGGGGGCGTTCCCCGAACCGGGTGTGCTCGATGCCCGCAAGTGCATCAGCTACCTCACCATCGAACTGCGCGGGCCGATCCCGCTCGAACTGCGCGAGCCGATGGGCGGCTGGCTCTTCGGCTGCGACATCTGCCAAGACGTTTGCCCGTGGAATCGCAAGGGTGAACCGGGGCTGTTCCCGACGGACCCCGATTTGCTCGCGCTCGATCCTATCGAGCTGCTGTCGATCGACGACGCCGAGTTCCGCCGGCGCTTCCGGGGCACCTCGCTGATGCGCACGAAGCGCAGCGGGCTGCTGAGGAACGCGGCCATCGTGCTGGGGAACACGGGCGATGCCGGCGCGATTGCGGCGCTCGAACGGGCGACGCTCGACGACGATGATGTGATCCGCGAAGCGGCGGAGTGGGCGCTGGCCCGGCTGCGTCAGCGACTCGCGAAATCCTGAGCGACGGAAGATTCCGGGATGCACATCGGCCCGGCGCGGCTCTGTATTGTCGTCGTCATCATCGCGGGTGCCTCATGCGGTCGGGTTCCCTCGCTTACACGCTGACGCTCGCCGTGGCCGAAACTTCGACCCCGGATGCGGAACTGCTCGCGCGCTTCGCCGCAAATGGCGATGCCGCAGCGTTCGAGCTGCTCGTCCGCCGGCACGCGGAACTGGTCTGGCGGGTCTGCCGGAGCGAACTGCCGCACGACCGGCATTCCGCCGAGGACGCCTTCCAAACCGCCTTCCTCGTGCTGGCGCGGAAGGCCGGTTCCGTGCGCGGCGGTAAGGTCGCTGGCTACCTGTTTCGGGTCGCGCGCAACGCGGCGCTGCGGGTCCGCAAGCGGATCGGCCCCGTCGCCGTAGCGACCGTCGAAGTCGGGGTGGAACCGGTCGCATCGGACGGAGGCTCGGTGGCCGTCATCGAAGAAGTGGAGCGACTGCCGGACAAGTTCCGCTTGCCGGTGCTGCTCTGCTTCTTCGAGGATTGCACCCACGTCGAAGCGGCGAACCGGCTCGGCTGGGCGGTCGGCACGGTCGCCAGCCGGCTGGCCCGCGCCAAAGATCGCTTGCGGATTCGTCTGACCCACCGAGGTCTGGCGCTGCCCGCCGCTTTGGCCGG
>JAYVTJ010000083.1:0-5013 GCA_043774415.1 Fimbriiglobus sp.
TATCGTCGAGATCCCCAGGCACCCTCGCGGTGGGGGGTCGATCAGTGCCGGAAGTGGCGGATGCCGGTGAAGAGCATCGCAATTCCGTGAGCATCGCACGCCGCGATGCTCTCGGCATCCTTCACCGACCCGCCCGGCTGCACGATCGCGACGACTCCCGCCGCGGCGGCGAGTTCCACATTGTCCGGGAAGGGGAAGAACGCGTCCGACGCTAGCACGCTCCCCTTCGCGCGCTCCCCCGCTTTGCGGATGGCGATGGTCATCGATTCGACGCGCGACATCTGCCCGGCGCCAACGCCGACGGTGCTGTACGCTCCCGATTCCGTCGAGGTGCCGAGCACGATGGCGTTGCTCTTCACATGCTTGCAGACGAGCCAGGCGAACCAGAGCGCCTCGTACTCGGCGGGCGTCGCCAGCTTCGCCGTGACGGCCTGCCACTTCGTGAGGTCGTCGGCCCCCAGATCGCGGGCCTGCACGAGCAACCCACCATCGACGCGGCGGAAGTCGTTCCCCGGCGACCGGCCCACGAGCGATCCCGTCTTCAGAATGCGGACGTTCTTCTTCCACCCCTTCAGCGCCTCGAGTGCGGCCGGGTCGTAGTCCGGGGCGACGATGCATTCGACGAAGCGCTCGCCGGACATCACGGCCGTCGCCGTCTGCGGGTCGATCCGGCGGTTGAACGCGAGGATGCCGCCGAAGGCCGAAATCGGATCGGCCTCCCATGCCAAATTGAACGCCTGCGTCAGCGAACCGGCCGTGGCGGCGCCGCACGGGTTCGTGTGCTTGATGACCACGGCCGCCGGTTCGCCGAACTCGCGCACGAGATTCACGGCCGCGTCCATGTCCAAAATGTTGTTGTAGCTCAGCTCCTTGCCGTGCAGGACTTCGGCGTTCGCGATGCAAGAGTGCTCGGGCTTCGGGATCTCGCGGTAGAACATCGCCTGCTGGTGCGAGTTCTCCCCGTGCCGCAGCGGCCGGATCTTTTCGAACATCGGCATGAAGGTCGCGGCGAGGGTCGTGCTCGCCATCTCGCCGCTGCCGGCGCCGGGGTTGAAGTAGTCGCCGATGGCCTTGTCGTACTCGGCGATGCGGGCGAACGCGGCCGCGGCGAAGCGGCGCCGGGCTTCGAGCCGCGTCTGGCCGGCGTTCGCCTGCAACTCTTGGACGAGCTGCCAGTAATTGTTCGGATCGACGAGCACGGACACCGCGGCGAAGTTCTTCGCGGCCGCGCGGATCATGCACGGCCCGCCGATGTCGATGTTCTCGATCAACTGCTCTTCCGTGATGTCCCCCTTCGCCAGCACCTGCTCGAACGGGTAGACGTTGCAGACGACGAGGTCGAGTTCGAGCAACCCGCTGCGGGCGAGCGTGAGCATGTGCTCGCGGTTGTCGCGCTTGGCCAGCAGTCCGGCGAAGACGGCGGGGTGGAGCGTCTTCACGCGGCCGTCGAGGATTTCGGGGAAGTGCGTGAGTTCGCTGACATCGCGGACGGGCAGGTTGGCCGCCTTGAGGGCCGCGTGGGTGCCGCCGGTGGCGAAGAGCTGGACACCGTACTTCGCGCTCAGTTCGGTGGCGAGTTCGACGAGGCCGGTTTTGTCGGAGACGGACAGGAGCGCACGGCGCAGCGGACGGAGCATCGCGGAACCCCTACCAGATGGACGATGCCGTCGTTATACCCTTCCCGATGGTTTTCGTAAGGGCGTGGCCGAGTCCGCGGGTTCCGCCGCCGACCTCCGATTCAGTGCGCCAGCAAGAAGTCCCGGCTGTTGAGCAGCGCCCACATCAAGTCCTGGAGAGCCCCGGTCCGGTCGGCGCCCGCGCCGGCGAGGAACGCCACACCGATCTTCGATTCTTTCTCCGTCGGCGACCGGGCGATGCACCAGAGGTAGAGTTCCGCGACCGCCTCGGCGTCGGTCTTCTTGAGCTTCGCCAGCAGCGCCGGGCGCGCCGACGGATTCTTGACGCGGGCCAAGAAGACCTTCCCGTTGAGCATGGTCAGCGCCTGCATCATGTTCGAGCCGTTGTCGCGCTCGCACTCGCAGGCGTCCATCCGCTGCGGCTTCCCGAAGAGCTTGAGGAAGTCGTTCTCCGTGGTGCCGTCCGGGTGCTGGGCGGCGCGGAACCCGCCCGGCGATCCGCCGATGCTCTCGGGCACGCCCGTCGATTGGATCAGCGAATCGAGGAGCGCCTCGGCCGGGATGCGGCGCGGGATCGACCGCGCGAAGTTCTGCTCGTCACCCTTGTTCGACGCATTCGCCACGCTGCTGCGCCCGTACGTCGCCGAGGTGACGATCCGCTTCATCAGGTGCCGGATGTCGAACTTGGCGGCGACGAAGTCGGCGGTGAGGGCTTCGAGCAACTGCGGGTTGATCGGCGGATTCGTACTGCGGATGTCGTCCACCGGGTCGATGATGCCGCGGTGGAAGAAGTAGCTCCAGACGCGGTTCGTCAGACTGCGGGCGAAGAACGGATTCTTCGGCGACGTGAGCCACTCCGCGTAAACCGCCCGGCGATCGGCGCCGGCCGGGATCGCCGGTTCGGCGCCGCCGAGGAACTTCGGCGGCTGCGGCTTGCCCGTGATCGGGTGCATCGCGCTCCCGGTTTTCGCATTCAGCGCCACGAGCTTGCTCGGCGCATTCGGAGTGCGCGGGTCGGCCTTCAGCGCCACCTGATTGAAGAAGCTGGCGAGGCCGAAGTAGTCGGCCTGCGTCCAGTTTTCGAGCGGGTGCGTGTGGCAGCGGGCGCAGAGCATCCGCACGCCGGAGAAGACCTGCGTCGCCCGTTCGACCGTGTCGTTCGTGTCCTTGCTGATCGCGAAGTAGACGCTCGCGGGATCGTCCGACGCGCTGCCGCGGGAGGTCAGAATGGCGCGGGCGAATTCGTCGAGCGGGGTGTTCGCGGCGACCGCGCCGCGGAGGAACTCGCGGAAGAGGTAGACCGACGGTGAACTCGCGCTGTTCCGCGAATTCTG
Source organism: Fimbriiglobus sp. (assembly GCA_043774415.1). GTDB lineage: Bacteria > Planctomycetota > Planctomycetia > Gemmatales > Gemmataceae > JALHQU01. The sequence continues at coordinate 2,972 of JAYVTJ010000083.1, forward strand.
GAGCAAGTCGCCCCACTTGAGCGACCACCAATCGACGAACTCCGGGCGCTCGAACAGCGATTCAGCGACTATCTCGCGCTTCTTCGGATCGATGTCTTTGGCGAAGGCGAGGATCTCCTCCGGCTTCGGCTGCACGCCGATCAGGTCGAGGTAGACCCTGCGGAGGAAGACTTCGTCCGACGCGGATTCCGACGGCTTGATCTTCAGACGGTTCAGCTTCTCGACTACGGCTTTGTCGATGAGGTTGTCCGCGGGAACCGGAGTCGATTGGAATGCCGGGTCGGGCTTCAGCACCGTGGCGCCGGCGGAGGCGAACGAGCGCTCGAACCGGCCGACGATGGCGGTCTCCCCGGCGGTGCGCGCCGTCACGAGCCCGTCGTCGGTCACGGTCGCGAACGCGGCGTTGTTCGCGCCGAACACGCCGAGGCGGGTGACATCGCGCACGCTGCCATCGGTGTAAGTCGCGAGCAGTTGCAGTTGGACCTTCTGCCCCGCGCTCAGCGCAAGTCGGTCGGGGATCACCTTCACACCGATCACCTCGGTCGTGTCGCTCAAGTCGCCCGGCGTCCCCTCGCGCACCCAGCGGTTCAGCACCGCATCGGCGGGGCTCCCCTTCGCGAACCGGATGCCCCCTTCGTGGGCCGATTCGCCACGCCCCTTCGCGATCAGCAGGCTGCTCTCGGGGAGTTGGAAGTTCACGCGCCGCCCGGCCGACTCTCGGACGATGGCCGGGTAATCGGCGTTCGGATCCTGCCCGCGCAGCGAAAGCTTGAACCCGTTTTTGCCGAGCGAGTATCCGTGGCATGCGCCGGCATTGCAGCCGGCGCGCGTCAGAATCGGCATCACCTCGTGCCGGAAACTGACGGGCGGTTCGCTCTGCGGCAGCTTCACCGTCACGGGGATCGTTTTCGTTTGCCCCTCGACCGTCACCGTGAGCACGGTCGTCCCGGACGCGACGGGGTGAACCCACCCGGCCGTATCGACGGTGGCGATCTTCGGGTCGGCGATAGCAAACTTCGCGGCCGCGCGGAGATCGACCGTGAAACCATCGGGCGTGGTCCCGATGACCGACACCGAATGCGGGTGGCGCCGCTGGCGGATTTCGATCGCGGCCGGTGACACCGCGATGTCTGCGGCCGGGGTGGACGCGGCGCCGAAGAGGAGCAGGAGAAGGGCACGGGGCATGGCGGGCACTCGACGGGCGGGCGGGAACTACTTGGCGGGGATCGTCACGGTCAGTTCGACTTCGCGGCTCTTCACGAGCAGGGCGGGCTGGGCGGGATCGGGGGCGACCGTCGCTGTCCACCGGATGCCGGCGAGTTTGCCCGGCGCGGTCGCGGCGGGGAATATCAGCTTCGCGGCGACGCCGCTCGCCGCCACTTTCGCGGTGGCCGGTTCCAGCCGGGCGCCGGTGGGCAAACCCGTGACCGTCAAAGTCACTTCTCCGGTGATCCCCGCGAAGCGCTCCAATGTACCACCGATCTCGGCGACGTAGCCGAGTTTCGGGTCGAGTTTCGCTTCGACCGCCGCCGGCAATTTCAGAGTCACCGGCATCGCCACCGGAAATCGGCGAATCGGTGTGAAAACGGTCGCGAGGACCGTCTTCTTGTCGGCGCTCAGCACCTCGGCCTGAATCGCGATGTCGTATCCGCTCGCGGGGAGGTCGGGCGGCACGAGCACCGACAGTTCGCTGTCGGCGACCTTCGCCGCGACCTCCACCGGCTTCTCGGCCCGGATCGCCTTCGCCGCATCCGGCGCGTTGTTGACGAGCGGCACCGCCTGATCCGTGAGCAGCGTCAGGCGGACGAGCGTGGTCGGATCGGGCCGCGTGACCTTGACGGGAAGCACCAGTTTCCGCGTCGGCACGAGGGCGGTCGTCACCGGCAAGTCGCGCCAATCGATGGCGATGGCCGGGACGGTCGAGATCACCGCGACGGCGATCTCCCGGGCGAGCCAGGGCTGGATCTTCGCGAGCGGATGATCGCGGACCGCCACGGCCCGTTCGCCGATTGCGGCGGTGCCCGACCACGTCGTCACCGCCG
>JAYVTJ010000084.1:0-2396 GCA_043774415.1 Fimbriiglobus sp.
GCTCTGTCGTCGGCGAGTTCCGCCGGATGAACATCCCCGAGGGTTTCGAGCTGCTCGATTTGCCTCTCTCGGATGAAGAAGTGGCGAAAAGCCTCGCAGATCCGCGGCGCTACACCGCCGCCGAAGTCGAGGACCAACTCCGGAGTCTTCGCAAATGAATGTCCGATGGACCGGGATTGCGCTCGACCGCCTCGCCGATTTCTACGTCACGCAGTCACTCGCGGACCAAGATGAAATCGCGCGGATGGTCGAGTTCATCAATAAGGAGCTGAGCGTCCGCCCGGACCATCACGGAGAGTCTCGGGAAGCCGGTGTCCGCGTCTGGTTTCACGGGCGATTGATGGTCCGATATGCCATCTCGCCGCCGAAGAACGAAGTGCTCGTGTTCGATCTGTCGCGACTCGGCTCCGGATCCCGTTAGGAGATTTAGACACCCGTGCTCTCCATTACACGACGTTCGCTCCTTGCCGGCTCCGCCGTCGCGGTCGCCGCTTCAACTCTCCGGAGCGAACCGAAGCCCGAGGCCAAGCCCCAGTTCAAATTCTGCCTGAATACCAGCACCATCCGCATCGCCGAGGGGCAGTGGGGCAAGTCGCGCGGCATCGTCGAATCGATCGGCATCGCTTCGAAAGCCGGCTACAGCGCGATCGAACCGTGGATCGCCGAACTCGACGAGTATGTAAAGGGCGGCGGCACGCTCGCCGACCTCAAGAAGAAGTTCGCCGATGCGGGCTTGGCGGTGCCGAATGCCATCGGCTTCGCGGAGTGGGTCGTCGAAGATGCCGAGCGGCGGAAGAAGGGCTTGGAGCAGGCGAAGCGCGACATGGACAAAGTGCTCGCCATCGGCTGCGCCCAGATCGCGGCCCCGCCGACGGGAGCGACCGGCGGCACGAGTCGGCGCGACGATCCGAACTTCACGGAGCCGGTCGCCCCGCTGATCGCGGCCGAGCGGTACAAGGCGCTGCTGGAAGTCGGGTCGAAGATCGGCGTACGGCCCATCGTTGAAGTCTGGGGTTTCTCGCGCTCGCTCTCCCGCTTGGGGGAAACGGCGCTCGTCGCGATGGAGTGCGGCAAAGATGGCGGTGCCGTGCTGCCCGATGTGTACCACCTATACAAGGGTGGCAGCGACTTCGCCGGGCTGAAGCTGCTCGGGTCCAAGGCCATCGGCATCTTCCACGTCAACGACTATCCGAAACTCGACCGGGCCAAGATTGTCGATGCCGACCGGGTCTATCCCGGCGACGGCATCGCTCCGCTCAAAGATGTGTTCACGGCGCTGATGGAGATGGACTACCGGGGCTATCTGTCGCTCGAATTGTTCAACGCGGGCTACTGGAAGCTCGACCCGCTCGATGTGGCCAAGACGTGTCTCGCCAAGCTGACCGCCGCCGCGACGGCGGCCAAATGAGTTCGGCAAAACTCAAATGAGTTCGGAGGGGGGTGGGGCGTATTTCCCCGAACTCATTTCGCCGGCTCAGACGTTCGCCATCTCTCGGATTTCGAGGCAGCTCGGCTGGAACTCGGCGAACCGTCCGCCCGTAGGCATCGACTGATCGGCGAGGATGCTCGCCTTCACTTTCTGCGACAGGCGGAGGACGAGGGCGATGTCCCGGAGCATCGCTTCAACGTCTTGCTTGCGGGTCAGTTTCACTTCGGTGCGGCTGGCGTATGTGGTCATGGCTCGACTCCGTTTGGTAGTTTGCGTCCGACGGAATGGGGAAATGCAGTCCGCGTGCCAGAGCCGGAGAATTCGGGATAACCGCACGAAGTGGCTGATTTACTGGGCATTCTTCGGGTTGCGGGCTTCGGAACACCCGCCGGACCGGTGTGTAAACCTTTCACTTGAGGGATTCGGTACAATCGGCGCGGATATCTCCGGACAGATCTACAACCGCCCCGCTTCGCAGGGTTCACCAAGCCGCCTATCGCTCGAAGTCCGGCCGTGGCAACGAGGGGAAATTCCGTCGCGACGGCCGCTACCTTATTTCGAGATTCGTGATTGTGACCCTGCCGAAAATAGCGTATCCTCAATCTTGTTGGTACAGCTCCCTCCTGCCCGTACTGCACTTTCCTCCTTCGGAGCGGCGTCCATGCTGACTCTCCTCGGCCGACCGGTTCGATACTGCGATGGCATCACGCGGCGCTCGGCGCTGAAAGTCGGAGCTTTTTCGTTCGGCGCCACGACGCTGACTCTCGCCGATGTCTACCGGGCCGAAGCCGCCGCGAAGGTGCAAGCCGGCGGCGGTTCGAGTTCGCAGCACAAGGCCGTCATCAACATCTTTCTCGGCGGCGGACCCCCGCACCAAGACATGTGGGACTTGAAGCCGGACGCCCCGGTGGAAATCCGCGGGGAGTTCAAGCCGATCAAGACGAAGGTGGCCGGGATCGAGATCGGC
>JAYVTJ010000085.1:0-3027 GCA_043774415.1 Fimbriiglobus sp.
TACAAGACAGCCGCATTCGCGGCTCCCGGCCGCACGTTGCCTCTCCCCTCCCCTTCCGTAATCTTGGCCTACTGGATCATCGCCCGCGATGCGGGACACTTTCGGGTTCCAGTGGAATGGCCAAGCACATTTTCGTGACCGGCGGCGTCGTCAGTTCCCTCGGCAAAGGGCTGACCTCCGCGAGCATCGGCCTGCTGCTCGAACGCCGGGGCTTGAAAGTCCGGATGCAGAAGTTCGACCCGTATATCAACGTCGATCCGGGCACGATGTCGCCCTATCAGCACGGCGAAGTCTACGTGCTCGACGACGGCGCCGAAACCGACCTCGACCTCGGCCACTACGAGCGATTCACGAACGCTCCACTCGACCGCGACTGCAACTACACCACCGGAAAAATCTACCTGTCGATCATCGAGAAGGAGCGCCGCGGCGATTACCGCGGCAAGACCGTTCAGGTGATCCCGCACGTCACCGATGAGATCAAAGCCTGCATCCGCAAGCTCGCGCTGCCCGATGTGGATGTCGTCATCACCGAGATCGGCGGGACCGTTGGGGACATCGAGGCGATGCCCTTCTTCGAAGCGATCCGCCAGTTCGCGCTCGATGTCGGCAAGGCGAACTGCCTGTTCATCCACCTGACGCTCGTGCCGTATTTGAAGGCGGCCGGGGAACTGAAGACGAAGCCGACGCAGCACAGCGTCCGCGAGCTGCGCGAGATCGGCATCCAGCCGGACGTGCTGATCTGCCGGACCGAGCGCGAGATCCCGTCCGACGACATCGACAAGATCGCGCTCATGTGCAACCTCGAACGCCGGGCCGTGATCGAAGAGATCGACCGCGAGTTCAGCATCTACGAGGTGCCGCTGAGTCTGAAGGGGCACAAGCTCGACGAGCTGATCGTCGAGCGGTTGAATCTCAAAGACGCCCAGGCGCTGCAGATGCGCGACTGGACGATCATGGTCGATCGGATCAAGCAGCACCTCCAGCATCCGAACCCCGAGCGCACCGTCCGCATCGCGGTCGTCGGCAAGTACGTCAAGCACCGGGACGCGTACAAGAGCGTATACGAATCGCTCGATCACGCCGGGATCGCCCACAACGTGCGGGTGGAAGTGGACCGGGTCGAATCGGAACAGATCGAGGAGGAAGGCACCGACAAGGTGCTCGTCGGGTACGACGGCATCCTCGTGCCGGGCGGGTTCGACAAGCGCGGCATCAACGGCAAGATCGACGCGATCAAGCTCGCGCGGGAAACGGGCATCCCCTTCTTCGGCATCTGCCTCGGGTTGCAGTGCGCGACCATCGAGTTCGCCCGCAACGTCCTCGGCCTCGCCGAAGCGAACTCGACCGAGTTCGACCCGACGACCCCGCACCCGGTCGTCGCGCTGCTCGACGCCCAGCGCAAGGTCACGCACATCGGCGGCACCATGCGGCTCGGGGCGTACCTCCAAAAGCTCACGGAGGGGTCGAAGGCACACATCGCCTACCACGGTTTGGAAGTGTCCGAGCGACATCGCCACCGCTACGAAGTGAACAACGATTACCGCGCGAAGCTCGAAGCGGCCGGGTTCGCGATCACCGGCACGAGCCCCGACGGCGGGTTGGTCGAAGTGATCGAAATCCCGAACCATCCGTGGTTCGTCGGCGTGCAGTGCCATCCGGAGTTCAAGTCGAAGCCGACGGCGGCCCATCCTCTGTTCCGGGATTTCATCGGGGCGGCCTTCGCGCGGAAGCAAGGCAAGTGAAAGGAGACGATGATAGAAGACGAGTTGGAGATCGGCGCGCGGAATCTGATGCTGTGCCGGCGTGTCATGTTTGATGCAGCGCACCGGGAATCGCCGTACACCCTGCACAATTTGCTCTCGACCGTGCGCGCTGTCGACCCCGAAGCGATCAAATCCACATTGCCCATCTATGCCTACGTCGAGTACTTCGGACCGGCCGGGGAATATGAGATCTGGATCGATGTTGTCTTCCTCGGGTATGATGAAGTGACGGACGATGAGGAAACCGAAGTGGCAACTTACGGCCCCTTCGACGTGCGACTGGCGGAAGGACGATTCGTTCAGGGACGAAGTTACTCCCTCCGTCATATTCCGCTTTTCCGCGCGGGAATCTACGGGTTCCAACTGAAAGCCGCGGGAGTGTTCGAACCGCTGATTTCGCAGCGTCTTTTAGTGGAGGAGTGACATGATCCGCAAAGGCCCGCGCCAACCCACCGCGACCCGCGCAACTCGTGGTGACACCAGCTACCATCCTCCTCAAGAAATGGCCGACCCGTGGGGCCACCTTAGCGAAGCCATGAAGAAAAAGCTCTTCGGCGACGCGGGCCCACCGGCTTCGCCCTCCCCCGCCGAACCGACCCCCGCCGAACCGAAGCCCACCGAAGGCTAACCGACCCATGCTGAACAACGCCCTCCAAACCGAAATCTTCCGCCTCCTGCCGCGCGTGACCACGCCCGCCCAGTACATGGGCGGCGAGGTCAACAGCGTCCGCAAGGACCACGCGCAGGTCCGCGGCAAGCTCTGCCTCTGCTTCCCGGACGCGTACACCATCGGCATGAGCCACCACGGCCTGCAGGTGCTCTACACGATCATGAACAGCGACCCGCAGTGGGCCTGCGAGCGTGCCTTCGCCCCCTGGATGGATTGGGAAGCGATTATGCGGGGCCACAAACTCCCGCTCTACGGGCTCGAGACGTTCACCCCGCTGCACGCCTTCGACATCGTCGGCTTCAGCCTTCAGTACGAAGTCTGCTATACGAACGTGCTGAACATGCTCGACCTCGGCGGCATCCCCGTCTTCGGGGACGAGCGCTTGGTCAGCGACCCGCTCGTGATCGCCGGCGGACCGGGGGCGCAGAACCCGGAGCTGCTCGCGCCGTTCGTCGATCTCTTCGTCATCGGCGACGGCGAAGAGTCCCTGCCGCACATCATGAACCTGTGGATCGAGTTGAAGGAGAAGGCGATCCGCGACGGCGACAACACGCACCGCCGGCGGATGAACATGCTCGCCGAGGTCGTCGG
>JAYVTJ010000086.1:0-2244 GCA_043774415.1 Fimbriiglobus sp.
GTGCTGGGGCACATCAAGTCGGGCGTGACGGTCGCGCAGACGATCAAATCGACGTCGCCGGGTGCGACCCCGGCGGCCGAAAGGGCTTCGCGGGCCGCGAGGGTTCCCATCGTCGCGGCGGTGTCGCCGGGGCCGGCGTGGCGGCGCTCGCGGATGCCCGTGCGGGTGTGGATCCACTCGTCGGTCGTGTCGAGCGATTGGGTGAATTCATCGTTCGGAACGATGCGCGGCGGGACGTAGCTCCCGGTTCCCAAGATGGTCGCGGTGATGGCTCGGTCCATGCGGCGCCCCGGCGACGGGTCGATCTCGGGAGGGAAGTGCCCACGGATTGATCTACCGAACGGAGCGGGGTATCGCCACGGGAAAATCGCCCGCCATCCGCCGACTACGGCTTGAGTGGGATCAGGGTCGGGAAGAGTTCGTCGTCGCCCGAAAAGAATTGCAGGCCGCGCAGGACGACGATCCCGCTCTCGCCCGCTTGGAATTCGAACTGCCAGACCGCCCCCTTCGCTTTCGGCAGTTTCACCGTCTCATCGACCGCCGTCAGATCCGCCTTCGCGACGGGCAGGAGCTTCCCCTTTGCGTCCGCGGCCGACACGCGGATCGCCCGCGCGGCATGGTATTCGCCGCTGTGCTGCGAGTGCACGCCCACGCCCGTCAGCTCCACCTCGAACGGGAAGGTCACCCGAACCGTGACCGATCCCGTTTTGGACTTGGCCGAGTGCCACATGACCCCGCCGTCGTAGGTTACTTTGCCGGTCTTTTTGCTCTCGCGGATCCGGCCCTGCACGATGTTGCCCACCTTGCTCCCGGCATCTTCGCCCGAATCGGTCGTGATGCGGAGATCGGTGACGCCGGGGAGCTTCATCGGCCCGAGGGGCGCGAGGTTCGCCGCGAGGGAATACCCCTTCGGCACATCGGCATTCGAGTCGAAGGCGAGTTTGGGAAAGGCCCGCCGGTTGAGCGACAGGCCCCAGAGATCTTCGGGGTTCAACTTGCCGGGCGTTTTGCTCGCCGTCAGGCCGCTGGTGTGGTGCTTGGGATTGTAAGACATGATCGAATCGTTCGATTTCATATCGAGCCCGTAGGCATCCACATGGGGCAGGCCGAAGCCGTGGCCGAGTTCGTGCTGGAGGGTGGATTGGAAGTTGGGGATGCGATCCAGCGAGAACGAGGAGAGGACGATGATACTCCCGCCGGTGTTGAAGCCGCCGTTCAGCGGCCGGCCGCCCCCCGTCGGAAAATCGTCGCGGCCGTTCATCACCACGGTGAGCAGGATGTACGGGCAGTTGTACCGGTTCACTTTCAGATCCGCGAGCAGTTCGCTCACGACTTGCGGGGCACCGCCTTCGAGCTGAGTCCGCAGGAACGCCAGCGCGTTTTTGGAGCGATACACGCGCGGTTTCCCGTCCGCGATGGCGAAAGTGTCCCGATCCGAGAGGAGTTCGCGATAGCGCTTCCGCGCCGCTTCGAGGTGCTGGACGAGCTTCGCGCTCTGATCCGCGGTCGGGGCATCTTCCCCCTTGGGAACGAAGAAAACCGGGAGGACTCGGATCTCCTTCGGCGGGATGGCATCCTCGGCCCGTCCGATTGTCGCCGGGAGCAGGATCGCGAACAGCGCCACCGCGGAAATCGAACGGCGAAGCATGGCGGACTCCGGTACTCAATCGCCTCGGGACTGCGAACGATTATAAGCCTGCGGCGGGTCCGGTGCTGTCAATTCCCCGCGGTCGAACCGGCGGCGGTGCGGGCGGCGCGGATGCGGGCGAGCAGATTCTGCTTCGCGATGCCGGCCGGATCCATCGCAGGGGCCGGGGTCGCCACCGTGATGTTCGCCAGCGGCGAACCGGACTCCTTCGACAGCTTCGCGGCCGCGGCGCTGTCGGCCTCCTGATCCAGGATGCTGTCGCCGTCGGTCGTGATCTTCTCGCCGTACATCCGCTGGAAATCGCTGAGCCGCATCGTGCGGTCGAGCTTCACGAAGAGGATGTCCTCGTACGGGATGAAGAAGCCCCGGCCGTCGTCGTTGGTGCCCGCTTCCCGGCCGCGCACGACGAGGTATTCCCCCTCGAAGCGGATCACCGCATCGAGCGTGATCGACGAATTGAACCGGAGCGTCAGCACCGTTTTCGAGACGTCGTCCTTCGAGATCTTCGTGATCAGATCGTACACGGCATCGCGCTGCATGGAACGGTTCCGGAGGGCGGGGTGGTCACGATCAAACGCGGCCGGTCGGGAACCGGC
>JAYVTJ010000087.1:0-5059 GCA_043774415.1 Fimbriiglobus sp.
GGTCTTCTTCCGTTTGCCCGATCCGTACAGTCGCGCCGCGTGCATACTGGCGACGTGGACTCCCGAGGTATTCTCCAACCCATACCGCCGAAAGGTGGACACGGTGGCGACGACCGACTGCTCGTCGACGCTGCCCTTCAGGACATGGCTCAACTTCTCCGCCGCGTCCCCCACCAATCCGCCGGATGTCAAATAGAGGCAGCGGAAGTTGTCGAGCCGGCCGCGCGCCAGGAGGATGTCGCGGAGGATCAAGCCGACTTCGATGGTTTTGCCCAGACCCACTTCGTCGGCGATCAGGAGGCGCCGCGGCCCGGATTGGGCGCGGGGCTTGCGCATGAACTGCTGGAGGGCCAACTGGTGCGGGAAGGGATCTTTATCGTTCGTCGAGAGGCGACCCGAGGAAATGTTGCCGAGCATTTCGAGCGCGCCGAGTCGCATGATCGTATCGTGATCGCTCCCGTCCGTCGATCCTTCCGCCCTGCCGAGCACCCCTTCTCCGGGGCAGTAGGCGTCGCGGGCCGTCAAGCGCGCTACCGCTTCGGGTTGCTGCTTCGCATACGTACCCGTGAATTCGCGTGTTTTCGTCCAGTGCAGCATCCTCCGAGCGATGGCATCCTTGTCGGCGTTCACCGCATAGGCGTAGTGGAAGAGTCCGCGGGCCGTGGGATCCTCGGGGTTGCAGAAAAGCAGATCGGTGCTGCTGCCGGTATGGCTGGGGAGGGCGAAGACTTGTGCGGGCATGGTGGGCAAGCTCTCGTGTTGAAGGGAATGTGTGTGGCAGCATATTCTCTCTCGTGGCAGAACCGTTACGGAATTCCGTATGGATCCGACAACTTAACTTCCGAGCAGACATTCCGAGGTTCACTTCCCCATCGACGAGTTCATCCCCTACCCCGCCCCTACAATACCCCGCATGTGGCCGAACCGCGAAAACACCGATGAGTTGCTCGAACAGGCCCGCCAGGGCGAGGCCGGGGCCGTGGACCGCCTCCTCGGAGAATTCCGCGAACCGCTCCGCCGCGTCATCGGACTGCGACTCGACCCCGTACTCGCCCGCCGCATCGACGCTTCGGACATCGTCCAAGATGTGCTCATCGAAGCCAATCAGCGGCTGAAGGAGTACCTCAAAGCCCCGAATATGCCCTTCCATCTCTGGCTGCGCCACCTCGCCCAAGACCGCATCATCGACACACACCGCCGGCACCGGCTCGCCCAGCGCCGCAGCATCGACCGCGAACAGCCGCTCACGCGCCCCGGCTGGGCCGACGACGACTCGGCCACCTCGCTCGTGGCCCAGCTCGTCGATACGGAGCGCACCCCGGCGAGCGAAGCGATCCAGCAGGAGCTGGCGCGCAAGCTCACCGCGGCCATCGGCGAACTCGGCGAAGACGACCGCGATATTCTGCTGATGCGCCACCACGAGCAACTGTCGAACGGCGATGTGGCCGGGGCGCTCGGATTGACCGAGGCCGCGGCGAGCATGCGGTACCTGCGAGCGCTTCGGCGGCTGCGGTTGGTGCTGGTGCCCGACGGGGATGCGAAGCCGAGTTAGAATCGATCAGACGCCCCGGCGGATCGCGGCGATCCCGCGCTCCAGAATCGCGCGGTTGTCGTACGCGGCGATGCGGGCTGCGAGTTCATCTTTCGATGCGTTGCGATCGTTCACGAGTTGCTCCGTCAGCAACTTCACGGCACGCGTCAGTTCGTCGGTGATCGAGACGTGGGCCATCTGCGCCGTCCGCGACATCGGATTCGAATCGATCGCGATGACCGTCCGCCCCGCTTCGACGAGCGCCCGGCAGCGGTCCCCATCTTCCAGCGCCACCGCGACCACATCGGCCCCGGCAAGGCCATCGGGGCTCATGTTCTTGCGGGCACTCTCGACCCCCGGCAGCGCGACGGCCGCGGCGCTCGCCGATTCGACGACGCGGGTCGCCCCCAGCGAACGGAGGTACTCCGCGATGCGCGCGGAGCGCTCCGAGGAGTGGTGGAAAAGATTCACTTCCAGCGTGAGCGGTTCGAATGCCCCGGCGAGCGCGACGAGTTCCGCCCCGGCGAGCGCGGCCGAGTTGCCATTGACGGAGAAGACCGGGCGGCGGGCCGACACGAGCAATGCGGAGGCGACGGCGATGGCTTCGGTGGCGAAGTCGCGGCTCTTCTCGCCGATCAAGTAATCGAACGCTTCACCGCGACCGTGGGCGAGCAGGCCCGCTTCCGACGCGAGGCCGGCCTTCAACCCGACGAGAAGCCGCTCGCGCAGCTTCAGCGAGTGGTAGCGCGGATGGGAAAAAGGGATGTCGGTCACGGGAGGTACCGCGTCCCTTCCCCGTCGATGCGGCACGGAGTCCAAGTGCCGCTATCCGAAGGCTGCGTCGCCAGCACACTCTGGCCGAGCATGATCATCATGGCGTGCCCGCCGGCGCGGCGGACGGCGCCGATCGCGGTGCGCACGAGCGACGATGTGAGCAGCCCGGCCGCCTCCGAGAAAGTCACGGCGCGATCCAGGATCGCCCCGACGGTCGGATTCTCCCGCTCGGCCTCCAGCCAGCGCACGGCGTCATCGCCCGCTCTCGCGATCGCGATCAGGCTCGCCGGGTCGCTCAGTACCGAGGCCGTGCGGATCTCGCCGGTCACGGAGTAGAAGAGTTCCTGCGGCGTCGCGCTCAGGCGCACGGAGTCGAGCGGCCCGCGCAGGCAGTTCCGCAGCACGACCCCGCCGCAAAGCTGCGAGTTGACATCGCCGAAGCCGGTGCGGTGGGTCACCTCGGCGCGGTGGGCGATCAGCCCGAGTTCCAATCGCGAGAGACCGAGGTCGAAGCGACGGGCGAGGGCGAACGCGGCCGTGAGGCAGCAGGCCGCGCTGACGCCGAAGCCGCAGCCGAGCGGCAGGGGCGTCTCGAAGGTGATGCGAACCGGCTCGGGGGCGAGGGCCTCGAGTACGGTCCGCACCGGTTCGATGTTCACCGCCCGGCCGTTGAGCAGGATCTGCATCGACGCGGCCGGGGCGACCGCCGCGGTGACGCCGCGATCCAAGTTGATGGCGCAGCCGCGGGAGTAGGTCGCAAGGGGCGTATCGGCGATGTGCGGGCTGAAGAAGCAGGTGGCGCTGCCGGGGGAGAATGCGATAGGTGTCGGCGCGCGCATGATCAGATCGTTCCGGGTCCCGTTTCCGGCGCCTATCTTACGGAAATGAGCCGGGGCATCGGAGCGCCCGACGGCGATGGAGCAGAACATCCGTGCGGCGGCGTTTCACAAAACGCCGGGGAAGGCTCCGCCGTCGAGGAGCAGGCTCTGGCCCGTGATGTACCCCGCCCGCGCGGAGCAGAGGAAGGCGCAGGCCGCGCCGAACTCCGACGTATCGCCGAAGCGCTGCGCGGGGATCGCCCGCTGCCGCTCGGTGCGGATCGCATCGGCCTCCAAACCTCGCTTGGTCGCGGCTCCTTCGATCGAGGAGCGCAAGCGGTCCGTGTCGAACGCCCCCGGCAGCAGGAAGTTGATCGTCACATTGGCGCCCGCGACCGAGCGGGCCACGCCGGCCAAGAATCCCGTCAGGCCGGCGCGCGCTCCGCTCGACACGTCCAGCCCCGCGAGCGGCATCTTCACCGACGCCGAGGTGATGTTCACGATCCGCCCGAAGCGCCGGGTTACCATGCCGTCGATAACGCGCTGAACCATCTCGATGGGGGCGATCATGTTCGCCGCGATCCCGGCTTCGAGCGCGGCCCGGTCGACGGTGCGGAATTCGCGCAGCGGCGGACCACCGTTGTTGTTGACGAGGATATCGACCTGCGGGAAGGCCTCGACCAGCGCGAGTTGCACTTCGGCCCGGCCGAGGTCGCCCGGCACCGCGAGAACCTCGGCCCCCGTCTCGGCGCGGATCGATGCCGCGGCCGCTTCCAGCGCCGCCCCATCGCGACCGCTGAGGACGATGCGGCAGCCGGCCCGCGCCAGTTCCAGCGCACAGGCTCGGCCCAGCCCCCGACTGGAGGCGCAGACCACGGCCGTCCGCCCCGCGATGCCGAGATCCATGCGAGGCTCCTCCTGAATGGGGACGGGTCGGCGCTTCCGCATTCCGGCGGCGGTTCATACTGTATCCGGCAGCGATCCCCCGGAGTGCCCCGCCCATGCCGATCATCAAATGCCCGAACTGCGGAGACCGGATGCAGGTCGATCCGTCCGACCTCGGCGAGCGCGTCATCTGCCCGGGCTGCGATCACCGATTTGCGGCACAGGACGATTCCGGCGATGAGCGATCGCAGTCGCGCGGACGCGATGCCGAGGAGCGCCGGCCCCGCTCCCGCAGCCGCGACGACGATTTCGACCGGCCCCGGAAGAAGAAGTCGAACGCGCTGCTCTACATCATCCTCGGGCTGGTGGCCGTCTTCGTCGTCCTCCCCTGCGTCGGCTGCATCGGCTTCGGCATCTACGTGGACAAGGCCAAGCAGAGCTTCGGCGGCACCTGGACCGATCATCCCGTGATCTCCCTCGACGGCGGCGCGGCGCCCGTGACGGCCTCGTTCCCGATCGCGCCCATCAGCGGAAGCCTGAACGATGCCGGGAACAGCGGCACGGGCGCGACCCTCTGCTTCAGCAACATGGATCAGAACGATTCCATCAAGGACGCGACCTTCCTGATCGGCTACGTCGATTACCCCGCGGGGACGACGAATCCGCTCGACAAGGGCTACCTCACGATTCGGAGCGAGATCGCCGAGCAGCACCTGTACAACCCGTTGGTGCCGCCGCACGTCGTCTCGGAGACGCCGACGACCGTCGGGGGTTACCCCGCGAAGGAAGCTCGTTACGCCAAGGACGACGGGGACTTCATGCTGCGGGTGATCCACGTGAACGACCGGCCCAAGAGCGGCCCGGCGCGGTTGGTGGTCGTGTTGGCCGGCGGAACCGGGATGAAGGAGGAGGACAAGCAGAAGTTCCTGAGTTCGGTGAAGATCGGCAAAGGGAAGTGAGGGGAAGGAGACTCCGATTAAGCGTGGACAGTTTGGCGGACGCGATTGCGCTCGAGAAGCCGACAGGCGGCTTTGAGCAAGTCGCCGTCTTG
>JAYVTJ010000088.1:0-2049 GCA_043774415.1 Fimbriiglobus sp.
CTCATCCTGTTCACGCTGAAGCCGAACCTCGTCGAGGGCGGGCGCACCTACTACTGCCCCGACTGCGCGATGGTGGAAGGTCTGCTCAGCTACTACCCCGACGTGCGGGTGCAGCTCGATGTGCGCTCCGTGGATTTCGCCCGGCCGCGCCCGGCGGTGATCGAATTGCTCGGCGCCGAGAATCAGGGGTGCCCCGTACTGATCCTCGCTGCGGGATCGGCGACACCCCCGACAGAAGTGAATCCGCGCACGGCCAACGGGCACACCTTCGTCGCCGGCGCCCGCGGCATCACGACCTATCTGGCGCTGACGCTGGGAAGCGGCTTTCCGCATTGAAGTGAGCTTCGAAGCTAGACCCGCTTCGGAACGAGGCGGGTGATCGCCGCATTCAGCCAAGTCGTGCGATCCGGTTCGGTCTCGGCGAACGGACTCCATTCCGCACGGATGTGATCGAGGTCGATCACATCCCGATTGGCGGCCAGCAAGGAACCGATGTCCGCTTGATCCTGAGGGCGAAAGGCCACCATCTTCGTCAGGATCAATCCCTCGGCCGTCGCGACGTTCAATTTCACATCCAGCCAAGACTGTGATTCTGCGCCGTCGAGTACGCGGGAGTACAGCGGAAGAACCGGCTGAATCCAGTCGATGCGTGCGGCGCCGCGGAAAAAGACGACAAGCTTGTCCGCAGACCAGCGGCGGATCGTGTCGAGTGGGCACCTGCAAAATGAAGTCGGCATACTTGGTCGCCCTCGGCTGGGAGCGCAGACCGACCGCAAGGCCACCGATCAACGCGTGGCGCACCTTGCGCCGTTCGAAAACGACGGCCAGTCGGCGAACCGCATCGCTGAGTTCGATTTCATCCATAGCGCTGGCAAAACTCCCGGATCGCATCTCGGCCGAGCTGTTCTTCCTCTTCGGCGAGTCGATCCATTTGAGCTTCGCGACCGGACGTCGTTTTCAAGAAGTGATACAGCCGATAGCACTCACCCAAAGCTCGGACTTGCGCCTGCGGCGACAGCGCCCGGAAGCGCGCGGCTTCTTCGGCGATCACGTCGCCTTCGTCCGGAAATCGGATCGGCAGAATCACGGCGCTCCCCTCCGATGTGGCCAATAAAACCAGTCTATCCGATCGGACTCGGCGAGGGCGCTCATTTCGCCTCCAGCGCCGCCACGCGGTCCTTGAGTATCGCGATCTCGGCGAGCACGTCCGCCAATTGCGCTTCGAGGCCCGAGGGCGCCCGGGAAGCCGGGGCCGTCGGCAGCGCAATTGGACCGCCGCGAATGCTCGCCAGTTCCTCCGCCGTGTGGAAGCCGTGCGTCACCATCGCCCCGCGACCCGGCGGCGGGAGGTAGACTGTCAGATTCCGCGCGCACAATCCTTTGAGCAATCCGCGGAGCGTATCGAGGTCGGCGATCTCGTCCATGCGACTGGCGCGGCCGCGCAGATCCCCTTCGGACTGCGGCCCGCGCAGGAGCAGTTCCGCGAGGATCGCCAGTTCCACCTTCGTCGGATTCCACGCGTCGTACAGCAGGTGGCGCCAGCGGTCGGCGCGGCCCCCCTGCTGCTTGATCGTCAGCCCCTTCTTCATCAGATCGGTCAGCGTCTCCTCGACTTCGTCTTCGTCGAGTTCGAGCACCGGGTCGCGATTCGATTTCTGATTGCACCCGAGCACGACGGAGTTGAGCGTCATGGGGTAGGTGTCGGGCGTCTTCGTCGTCTTGTTCTTTTCGACGAGGACGCCGAGCACGCGCCGCTCGAGTACCGACAGCGGTTCGGGCATCGGCGTCGGCGGCGGTTCGGCATCGGCCATGAGGAGCATCCGGAGGGTGAGTCTCACGGTGCAGGATACGGAGGGACCGCCGAGCCGGTGTCCGGTTCCCCCTCTCCGTTTCGGAGAGGGGGCTAGGGGGTGAGGTCTGGCCGAGAATTCGAGTGGCCATCGCTTCGCAGGCGGAGACCTCACCCCCCGGCCCCCTCTCCGAAACGGAGAGGGGGAGTTTCCGATCCCGGATCGGGTGCGGACGGGCGAATGCCTTCGACGCGGCGGC
>JAYVTJ010000089.1:0-8722 GCA_043774415.1 Fimbriiglobus sp.
GAGATGGACGCGCTGACCGACAAGCAGAAGAAGCTCATGGACGCCGAGTTCAAGTCGCGGAAAGCCTACGAGGAGTACCTCGGCACCCTCAGCGATTGAACGGGGATTGTCCTTCCCCCGTGGCGACGAGTTGGAAACTCATCGTCACGATCAGCGCTCGGCGAGCCGGCCGAAGCAGACGAGCGCGATGTCGTCGTTCTGCGCCCGGCCCGCGGCGTGCTTTCGCACCGCTTCGACGACCCGCTCGCCCATCGTTTTGGAATCCGGCGGCCGCGGACTGCGGGCGCGGTCGGTCATGGCCGCCGCGATCCCGTCCAATCCGAACAGCGCCTCCGGCTTCGGGCAGATGGCGTCGGTCACGCCGTCGGTGAAGACGAGGAGCGTATCGCCGGGCGCCAGAATGCTCCTCCGCGCTTCGTAGACGTTCCCCGGCACCCAGCCCAGCGGGCAACTGTTCAGAACGCTGTCGAACAGTTCGCCGAATTCGCCCGTCGCGCTGCGGTACCGCAGCGGCGGCGCGTGCCCCGCGGTGACCACCGTGACCGCGTGCTCGACCGGATCGAGCACGATCGCGGCCAGCGTCACGTACTTCTCGCCGAGGCCCCCGCGGATGAGGTTGTCGTTGAGCAGGCCGACGGCTTTCGCCAAGTCGGGCTGGGTGAGCATGCAGAAGCGCGCTTCGGCGCCGAGCTTCGCCATGAGCAGCGATGCCGGCACCCCCTTCCCGGACACGTCGCCGACGAGGATCGCGAGGCAGCCGCCGGGCAGCTCGATGAAGTCGTAGTAGTCGCCGCCGACGATCTTCGCGGCGCTGTAGAAGGCGTAGAAATCGTAGCCCGCCACCTGCGGCAGTCGGCTCGGCAGGAACCCTTCCTGCACCTGCTTGGCGAACTTCACCTCGCCGAGGTCGGAGTGCAACTGCGCCCGCTCGAAGGCCATGGCGACGAGCTTCGCGACCACGGTGAGGAACATGAGGTCGTCGTCGCGGAACTTCCGGACGGCGTCGTGCGTGTCGAGCTGGATCGCCCCGAGCGGTTCGCCCGACGCCGCCGCGAAGGGGACGCACATGAACGAGCGGATGCGGAACCCCGCGATCGAATCCTTGAGCAGGTCGGGCCCCTCCAGTCCGTCGAGGCAGAGGCAGGCCTTCCGATCGCGCAGGCAGGTCCGCACGATGGTCCGGCTGAAGCGCACGTCGCCGTCCGGGGTCCGCGATCGCGTGAGCCGGGCGAACGGTTCGCCGCCGTCGTCCAACTGGAAGACAAAGGCGCGGTCGGCCTGCTCGAACACCGTGAAGAGCACCTCGGCGATGTCCGGGAGCAGCTTGTCGAGTTCGAGCGTGGAGGCGAGCTTGGCGCTGATGTCGAGGAGCGTCCGCAGCCGCGCCGCCGGGGCCGCATCCAGGAATTTCTGCGCCGCGCTCGTGCCGACGCTGAACTGGATGGTGCTCGAATCGTCGTCCGAATCCGGGTCCGGCACGAGGCGGTGGATGGCCGACCGCGGCAGCGCCGGCGGCTTGTTCGGGCGGTCGTCGGCGAAGCGGAAGTAGAAGCCGCAGATCCGGATGAGGTCGCCGTCGTCGAGCGGTTGCGCCGCGCTGTTCACGACGTAGCGCGTGGAATTCAGATAGGTGTCGTTGCGGCCGACGTTCCGGAGGTAGAAGCGGTTGCGGTCGAGCGTGATGACCGCGTGGTGCCGGCTGACCGAGTTCTCGCCGTCGTCGATCACGATGTCGGCGGCGCCGAACTCCTCGGTCGTCTCCTCCTGCCGGCCGATGATCAGCCGGGGCCGCCCGGCCATTTCCAGCGCGAAGGTCTGCGGCGGAGTGCCGCGGTCGGGGGACTTGATGAGGTTGAGCGAGGGCATGCGATCTCGACCCGTCGGGCGGTGGGGCGGCACCCGGCGGCGCGAGGGGCGGCGCGCCGCGGCGAACAGAATTCGACAAGTCTACCCGACTCGCGGCGCATTCCGGTACAGATTCGATCTACCGCTTCCACGCGACGACGAGCAGCCCCGCGAGGACCAGCGCCGCGCCGAGTGCGATCCGCAGCGTGATGCGCTCCCCGAGCAGGAGCCACGCCAGGACGAGCGCGATCAGGAAGCTCCCCTTGTCGATCACCGCGACCGTACTCACTTCCCCCTCGTGAATCGCCTTGTAGTAGAAGACCCACGAAATGGCCGTCGTGACGCCCGAGAGCCCGAGGCCGATGATGTTTGTCCACGTCAGCGATTGCACGTCGGCGAAGGGGACGACGAACGCGGCAAAAAGGAGCACGAGGACAAAGACGAACGCGGTGCGGACCGCGAGGCCGAGTTCGGCGGAGATGCCGACGAGGCCGAGCTTCGCGATCACGGCGGTGCAGCCGGCGAAGAGCATCGAGAGGAGGGCGAAGGCGACCCAGCGTTCCACGGGTTGCGATCCTCTATTTCTTGACGGGCCGGTAGATCCAGACTTTGCCTTCGGTCTTGCCGCCCAGGTCGAGGTCGCTCTCGCGGACGGTCTTGCGGAGCTTGTCGTCGTCGGTCGCGGGGCCGGCGTTCTGCTCGAGCACCTTGAATTTGCCCTTCCCCAAATTGACCGAAATGATGGCCGTGTGTTGGCCCATCGTCTGTGTCGCCGTGCTCGTCCGCGTGCCGCCGCCGGGGACATTCGTCACCGTCTTCGTCACGATCTTGACATCGCGGAACTGGATGATGTCGCCCGGCTTCACATCGGCGTACTTCTCCACGAGGGTGCCCCATTCGTAGTCCCCCGTTTCGCCGCTCACGCCGAAATCGACGGTCGTCTTCGCCCCGGCCGCCTCCAGCGCCGCCACCGCGAGCGCGGCGCATTCGCCGTCGCCGACTTTCTTGCCGATGCTCTCCTTGGCAGACTTGATCACCTTCGCACCGAGATCGTCCGGCGTCTCGGCGGCCCGCATCGCCGGAAGTGCGATCAGGCATGCCACTGCGAAGAGGATGCGCATCGCCATCGGAAGGCTCTCGCGGAGAGTTCAGGAAGGAATTGGATTCTAATTCCGATTCCGATCGCATTCGATCCCCCCTCCGTCGGAATCGAACCGCGCCGGTCGGAATCTCGGTACCGGCTAGGCGGGCCACGACTTGCGCCGAGTGCCCAAAGGTTGCTCGGATGCCCTCATTCTGAGCCGGAAGCGTGAGCGACGCCACAATACGAACTTCCCGCACATCAAGGACACGGATGTTGGAAGGTGGCGTCGCTCACGTTTGCGGCTCAGAAAGCCGGGTGCAAATCATTGCATTACTCGCAGGTAGGATGCGGTCGGGTCTGCGTGACCGAGCCATGGCTACGAATCCCATCGCCGACGTTACGATCATGGCCGAAATACGTTAGTTGACAAGCTTTATTCCAGGTGTCCAGCAAAGAAATATTCTTGGAGATTGTCATGTCGAATGTGCCTCATTCCGGCTCAGTTCCCGCCCCTCCGGTTTTAATCCCATGCCAATTGCACTCCTCTGCGAGTGGATATTAGAATTTTGTTTGAGTGGGTGCGAGCGGTGGAATACTGCTCCGGGCGACGGAATTCCCGTCAGCCAACTCCAATCGAGGAAAGAAATGCTCGAAGTCCGCAAGCCCGACTCCCACGGCAACCAAAGGCTTATCCTGGTTCGAACGGGGGGCAAGCGCCAGTCTGTGAATCTGTGTGGCCTGTCGAACCTGCCGGGCGAGTACCAAGGTTGGGTGTATTTCCAGCCACCCTATTGGGTAGACGCTGGTTGGTTCGCCAAATTCTCCACCTTCGAGGCGACAGCGATCGCCCTCCGACAACGCGACTACAAACAACACTCCTAATCAACAGGCATGGGCTGGTTGTGCCAGCCCATGCCGTTCATTGTGCACATACCCTGATGCCGTCCGTCGGGACCTCACAAGGCAGTCCCCACGAAGCACGCCATCGGGGAGGCTCGTCCTACACCCCGAGCACGTACGGCAGCACGTAGGGTCCCTTCGGGATCACCGCGATCCGCGCGTCCGGGCCGTACTCGGCCAAACTCTCCGCCACGGCGACTTCCACCGTCGCGGCCGGGGTCACCTGGCATTCCTTCAGCACGCTCGCGCTGAGGCCGTCGGTCACCACTTTCACCCGGCACTTCGCCAGCACCTTCTGGAACATCACGAGCTGCCATTCGTCCATTTCGCAGTGGTTCGGATGCATCGACGAGGCGCCGACGCCCGCCCCGTGCGCGAACGACTTGTACCGCCCCGCCTCGCGGTACTCCTTCAGGTGCTTCACGAACTCGGGGCTGCCGAGGCCTTCGCTGAGACTCGCGGCGAGCACGATGGTGCCCCCCTCCTTCACGATGGGCAGCGCCCCGGTCAGCCCCTTCACCGCCTGGTACCACGTCGTGTCGAGCGGATAGCCGGCGCAGCTCGTCACCACGACCTCGGCCGCGCGCGGCACGCCGGCCTTCACGAGATCCCGGCAGAACTCGACGCCGATTTCCCAGGCTCGGATCATGTCGCCGGCCCAGAGACCCGTGATGCGGCGCTTGCCGTCGATGCAGACGTTGACGATGAAGTCGCACCCCGTCAGCAGGGCGATCTTCGTGTTCTCCTCGTGGACGGGGTTCCCGATGAGGATGCCCGCGTCGGCCTTCGGATGTTCGAGGAAGGCCGGGCCGTGCCAGACCTTCACGGTTTCGAGGGCCGCGATGCCGGGGCAGATGAGCTTCCGACCGCCGCTGTAGCCGGCCATGAGGTGCGGTTCGATGAGGCCCGTCGTGATCTTGAGTTCGGCGCGCGTGTAGCGGCTGTCGATCCAGATGGGGACACCGCGATCGGTGGTGCCGAGGAAGTCGTGTTCTTCCTTCACCTTCCCGTGGTGGTTCTCGCAGCGGTAGTCGCGGGCGATGTCGGCGCCGACGAGTTCGACGAGTTCGGCCCCCTCGTTCGGCCGGTGCAACCCCGTGGCGATGAGGATCGTGATGCCGGAGCGGGGGACGCCGGCGGCTTCGAGCGTCCGCAGAATCGGAGGCAGCAGCACCTTGTTCGGCACGGGCCGGGTGATGTCGCAGATGACGACGCAAGCGGTCTTCTTGCCGCGCGCCAGTTCGAGGAGCGGAGCCGTGCCGATGGGGGAAGCGAGGGCCGCATCGAGCGCGGCGGTCGGGTCGGCGATCGGCTCGGCCTCGCGGATGCCGAGTGGCGCCGTCAGGAAGCGGTCCTGCGGCAGCGTGACTTCGAGGCCGGTCTTGCCGTAATCGAGCGTGAGTTTCATGGGTTTTCCTCCCCCTCTCCGTTTCGGAGAGGGGGCCGGGGGGTGAGGTCTGAGCTTGGCGAAAGAGTGAAGTCAGACCTCACCCCCTAACCCCCTCTCCGAAACGGAGAGGGGGAATCGGGAACGAGTCTGAACTTGTCGAAACGTCTCCCCTTTATACTCTGGCATTTCGTGAAATGCGGCGCGAAGTTGCGCTGCCGAAGCCCGAAACTCCCGAACCCCGTTGGTCCCATGTCGATTGACAAGAGCCTGAAGCGCAAGAGCGGCGGCGTCCGCAACCGCTGCGTCCTTACGCGCGTCGAGCGCATCCAGAAGCTGCAGGAAGAGGGCAAGTTCGCGGCGGGCCAAAGCCCGTTCGGGCTGGCCAAGACGCGCGTGCAGAAGGTGGTCGTGAAGAAGAAGGTCAAGAAGGACGCGGACGCCGAAGCCGAACCGGCCGCCGGCGCGAAGAAGAAGTAGACTGAGCTTTCGCGGTGGCCCGGCGGCGCTGGGATTCACCATCGGCTTGACGCTACGGCGACTTCGGGTATTTTGACAGCGGAAGTTTGCAGAACCGTGTGGAAACGGGCGAGACGGTGAGACGGATTCGCAGAATTCACCGGCTCGGTGTGGCAAGTGTTCCGGTCGCGCGTGTTAGTATCTAGGTGCGGATTCGGTTCGATTTCCGGATCGGAACCTGCCCGACGAATATGCGTCGCGAGTGCTTTTGAGAATCGATCTCTCGGAATCTCCGACTCAACGCCACCGATAGGATCATCCGATGAATGCGGACAGACGACCGTCGGGAGTCGATCTCAGGAGTTCGCCCGTGAGCGGCACCCAAGTCGAAATCCCTTCGCCGGACGCTTTGGTCAACTCCATCTTCGCGCGGCTACCCTCCACCGAAGTCCGCGAAGAGTTCCTCCGTTTGTTCCTCTTCAAGTACTTCGAGGGAGAAGCGGGTTCCCTTACTCTCTTCGATGATTCCGAGCGAATGATGGCTCAGTTCATGATCCGCTCCGCGGGCCCCGATCTCGAAACCCTGGAAATCGACGACAGCGATCTGAGCGAAGAAGCCCGGGCGACCGTCGCGAAACACTGCCGGACGCGATGAAGCCCCTTCCCGGATCACATACGCGCGGGCGAATCGCCCGCGCGATTTCGTTGGCCGATCAAGTCGCCGACGGATAGATAGTGCTGAAGCTGAAATGCGGTCGAACCCGAATCTCCCTTCGCCCTGCGATCCCCCCGCGGAATATCCCGATGGCCATTATCAAAACGCAGCAAGCCGCATCGGACGAACAGCACGTTCGGGGGAAGGCGCCCGCGAACGGCATCGCCATCTCGCTGAATCAGGCCGATTTGTTCCTCGATGCCCTCTGCACGAATTACCCGCGCATCCCGAGGCAATTCCGGCCGAGACGCCCGATCCATCGGCAGCCGATTAAGCCTTCGGCGGCCGCGATCACATTTGGAAGACTCGAAGTGCAATTCCGCATCTTGGGTCGGACCGCCCGGTCGCCCGGAGCCGTCGTCGAAGTGCTCGGCTACGACTGGCAGTAGTATCCGGATGAAATCCCGCCGAGTCTGGCTCTTCCTCCCCGTCGCGGCTCTCTTCGCGCTCGATGTAACCTTCACGCTGATCGGGCAGCCGAACTCCTACTGGGCGGGCGACCGGCGGTCGGCGAACGAAGCCAATCCCATCGCCTACGAATTGCTCGTCGTCGATGCGCTCCTGTTCGTCGGGCTGGCGCTCGCGTGGACAGCGCTCCTCGGGGCGGTCATCGTCCGCTGGACGCACCGGTTGAGCGCTGCGCTCGCGATGCTCGTGGCCGTCGCGCACGCCCTCGGAGGCAGCAGTTGGCTGCTCCGCAGCGGCGAGTGGGGCATCGCCCTGGCCGGCGGGTACTTGGTGCTGGCGTCGCAGTTCTGCTTCTGGTGCTGGCGGAAGGGAGCGGATCGCCGAACTGTCATCTGATATCTGACGACTGGTGTCTGATTCATCCGAACCCGGTTTGGGAAACAGACCTCAGATGTCAGACAATAGATGACAGTTTCGGACGTGTTTTTCACCCGTGCGTCGTCGCGAGGCCTTCGATCGTCGCAGCCTTGTGCCGCTGGGCGTGGGGCATCAATTCGTACATCGTCCGCGTGATCTCCTCGCGGATGTCCAAGAACGCGTAGGCCGCTTCGGGGTCGAAGTGCCGGCCGGCTTGGGCCTCCACTTCCGCGAAGGCCTCGTCCGCACTGCGACCCATCTTGCCGGCGTGATACGGGCGATTCGAGGTCATCGCGTCGAAGGCGTCGGCCACGGCGACGATGCGTGCCAACTGGTGGATGTCGGTCTTCGCGAGGCGGTCGGGGTAGCCGGTGCCGTCCCAGCGCTCGTGGTGGTTGCGGATGATCGGGATGCACGGCAGCAGTTCGGGGATCGTCGAGAGGTACTCGGCGCCGAGCGTCGTGTGCGTCTGCATCACCGCGAATTCCTGGGCCGTGAGCTTGCCGGGCTTGCGCAGGATTTCGTCCGAGATGCCGATCTTGCCGATGTCGTGGAGAGGCGTGCCGAGCTTGATGAGTTCGAGGTCTTCCGTCGAGAGTTCCATGCGCTCGCCGAGGGCCGTGGCGTACATGGTGACGCGCTTCGTGTGGCCGCCGGTGTACTCGTCGCGCAGTTCCACCATCTGGGCCAGCACCATGATGGTGTTGACGAAGAGTTCGCGCTGCTTCCGCAGCAGCAGCGCGCATTCGATTCCGGCCGAGGCGTGGGCCGCCAAGGCGTCCGCCAGCATGAGGTCGTCTTCGGTGAACGGCTCCTGCAGGAAACCGCGGTCGAGGTGGAGCACGCCGAGCTTGCGCCGCGGCGTCCGGAGCAGCACGCACAGGATCGACGACATCGCCCCGTCGGCGATGCTCTGCGTCAGCAGTTCCTTCTCGTCCTGCACGTTGCGGTAGAGCGCCGATTCCCCCTTCTGGAAGCAGCGCGTCGTCAGCCGCTTGCTGAAGTGAAACCGCCCCTTCGCATCGCCGCCGCCGACCACGAGCGAGCGCAACTTCAGCTTCGATTCGTCGCCGGAACCGTCCGAGAGCACGATGGCGCCGCGCTGCGCATCGAGGACGCTCACGGCGTCATTGAGAATGCTGTCGAGGAGTTGATCTTCGGTTTCGAGGTAGACGAGGTGGTGCCCGGCGCGGAGCAGGGCCAGCAATTCGTCGCCGGCGCGCGGCATCTGATCGCGGCCGAAGGCGAGCCGGCGGATGCCCTCATCGAAGCCCGATCTCGTCGAGGCGGCCATCACCATCGAATCGGACGGCGGGCCTTCCGGGGTCGCGTCGGTCACTTCAACGAGGAACGCCACTTTCCCGAACTGGACGATGTCGCGCGGTTGCAGGAGGTGATCGCCGGCGCCAACGCGGGAGCCGTTGATGTAGGTGCCGTTGGTGCTTTCGAGGTCGCGGACGAGCCAGCTCTGCGGACTGTCCGCCTTGGCCGTGGCGCGCACGACTTC
>JAYVTJ010000090.1:0-6256 GCA_043774415.1 Fimbriiglobus sp.
GGGGTGAAATGCTTGCCGGATGCCTTCCACGGCGAGTGGAACTACCGCATCCGGCCCAAGTCGAAGTTGTAAAGGTTATTTCGTAACAGGCCCTTAGTGCGCAAATCCGAGAACGCCTTCCATATCCTTGTGGGGAACCCCGCCAGTAGGTTCCGATGGGTGATTCTTCCCCCGGCGTCAACCGCCATCCGCTCCGCCGGCACGCCGTGCGCATCGCGACTGTCGCCGTCGCGCTCGCGCTCATCGCGGCGGTCGCCATCACCTTCGCGAAGCTGCTCGATTCGCCGGCGCTGAAAGACCGCGAGTTCCAAGCCCGCTACGAATACCTCATTCCGGCCGGCCTGCTCTACCTGATGTGCCACACGCTCTGGGGCACCTTCTGGGTGCAGTTGCTGCGAGGGCAGGGCGTCCGCATTTCGTGGCTCGCCGGCATTCGCGTCTACTTCGTCAGCCAGTTCGGGAAGTATGTGCCGGGGAAAGCGTGGGTCATCC
This sequence comes from Fimbriiglobus sp., assembly GCA_043774415.1. Lineage (GTDB taxonomy): Bacteria > Planctomycetota > Planctomycetia > Gemmatales > Gemmataceae > JALHQU01. The sequence continues at coordinate 493 of JAYVTJ010000090.1, forward strand.
TGCTTCGCGCAATGCTGCTGCGCGGCCGGGGGATCTCCCCCGCCGTGATCGCCGTGACGGGGACGTACGAAACGCTGACGAACATGGCGGCCGGAGCGGTCCTCGGCGTCTGCTTGCTGCCGTGGGCCGGCCTCGGCTTCGCGTTCGATTCCGCGAGCGGCTTCGTCCTCCTCGGCCTCGGCACCGTCCCGCTCGTCTTCCTCGTCCTCAACAGGCTGGGTCGCCGGGTGATCCGCAAATACCGCGGACCGGATGCACGGCCGCTCCCGGCGCCCGCGCTCGGTTTGCTCGTGCGCGGATTCGCGCAGGCTCTCGTCGGCTGGGTGCTGCTCGCGCTCAGTCTCTGGCTGACGGTTTGCGCGGTCGCGACCGAGCCGACGGCGCTCGGCGCCGATCTCTTCCTGCAAGACCTCGCGGCCGTGGCCATTTCGTATGTCACCGGGTTCGCCGCGCTGATCCTCCCCGGCGGCTTCGGGGCGCGCGAGGGCGTGCTGAAGACGATGCTCGCGGGTCGATTGATCTCGACGGAAGGGAGCGCGGCCGAGCCGGTCGCGGCGCTGGTCGCGGTGACGCTGCGGATCGTCTGGACGATTTTCGAGGTGGCTTTCGCGGTCGCACTTTGGACACTAGCGAAGCCCTCCACCTTCGAACCGGAACCCGCACAAAGGCCGCTCTGATGGAAGTTTCCGACTCGCCGATGCCCGTGCCGAGGTTGCTAACCGTCGTTGTGCCGCTGTGCAACGAAGACGAAAGCCTGCTTCCGCTGAAGGACGAAATCCTCGCAGCACTCGGCAAGCTGCCCGAGTGGAAACTGCAACTGATCTTCGTGGACGACGGCAGCACCGACGATTCGTGGAGTCGCATCCGCGCGATGGCTTCGGCCGACCTGCGCATCCGCGGGCTGCGCTTCCGGCGGAACTTCGGCAAGGCGGCGGCGCTCGAAGCGGGCTTCCGCATCGCGGCCGGGGAGATCGTCTTCACGATGGACGCCGACTTGCAGGACGACCCCGCCGAGATTCCGAAGTTCCTCGCCGCCATCCGCGCCGGCAAGGATCTGGTCAGCGGCTACAAGCGCAAGCGCAACGATCCCTGGCACAAGGTTTATCCGAGCCGCGTCTTCAACGGTGCGGTGAGCCTGATGACGGGTGTGAAGCTGCACGATCACAACTGCGGCTTCAAAGCCTACCGCGCCGGAGTCGTCCGCGATCTGCGACTTTACGGCGAACTCCACCGCTTCGTCCCGGTGCTCGCGGCGGCGAAAGGTTACAAGGTCGGCGAGATCGTGGTGCAGCACCGCACCCGCAAGTTCGGCCGCTCCAAGTTCGGCGCCCGACGATTCGTGAAGGGGTTCCTCGACCTGCTCCAGGTGAGCTTCGTCACCGGCTTCGGCTACCGGCCGATGCACTTCTTCGGGAGTACCGCGCTGCTCGCGTGGTTCTTCGCCGCCGGCGGATTGGCACTCTTTGCGCTCGGCGTGATCCTCTACTGGTTCGGCGCGATGGGCGACTTCTATCCGCTGTCGATCCTCGCGATCACGCTGGCGCTGATGCTCTTCGGTTCGCAATCGCTCCTCGCAGGCTACCTCGCGGAACTCGTCGCTTCACAGCGGAAGGACGACCCGTACTGCATCGCGGAACTGACGCCGCCACCCGCTCCGCCAGGGAGTGCCGATGCCGTCCTCTGACTTCCGCCGGCACTTCTACTTGCTCTTCGGCACCGTCGCGGTCTTCCTCGCGATCGCGAAGATCGTCGGTGCCGAGACCGTCGTCGAACCGAGCCGCTACGCCCCCAAGACCGAGGCGAACTTCGGCTTCGACCGCCCCGGCAAGCCGGAGCGCAAGTGGCCGAGCGCCCGGCCGGAGCCGACGCCGATGTTCGGCAGCAACGACCGCTCGCGCTGGGCCACCGTGCGTGCGCTCGTCGATGACGGGACCTATGTGGTCGGGAAGCGCGAAGCGGGACAACCGGACCGCGGGATCATCTTCGAGGACGGCTACCAATCGCTCGACAAAGTGATGATCCCCGAGACGGGGGAGTTCTATTCGAGCAAGCCGCCGCTGCTTGCGACGCTGCTCGCAGGGGAGTACTGGCTGCTGAAGAAGTGTTTCGGCTGGAGCATCGTCCGTGATCGCTGGCTCGTCGTCTGCACGATCCTGCTGACGGTGAACGTCCTGCCGTTCGCGATCTATCTGCGATTGCTCGCGAAGCTCATCGACGACTACGGAACCACCGATTTCGGCCGGATGCTGACGTTCGCCACGGCTTGCGTCGGGACGTTCCTTACGACGTTCTCGACCACGCTGAACAACCACAGTCCGGCGGCGTTCGCGGTGGTATTTGCGCTGTATCCACTGCTGAGGAAGCGTCCTGTAGCGGAACTTGCCAGAGTTCCGATGAGCAACCGCGATGGAAAGGCATCGGAAGTCTGGCGACTTCCGCTACGATTTTGGAAGCGCGAGCCGGGCATCTCCGAGACGCGCTGGGACTTGCTCATCGCAGGATTTTTCACCGGCCTCGTGCCGACGATGGACTTGCCCGCAGCCGCGTTCAGCGCGGCGATCTTCGTTCCGCTGCTCTACGTCCGACCGAAGGCGATACTGCTCCACTTCGTGCCGGCGATGCTGATCCCCATCGCCGCGCTGTTCGCCTGCAACTACGCGGCGCTGGGCCGCTGGCTGCCCGCCTACAGCGACTTCGGCGGACCGATGTACGAATTCGCCGGCAGCCACTGGGAGAAGCTGAAGCTCGTGAAGCAGGGTATTCCGCAGAAGGGGATCGACTTCGCCGACGAACCGAAGGGGGTCTACGCCTTCCACCTGCTGCTCGGGCACCACGGCTGGTTCAGCCTGACGCCGGTCTTCTTCGCATCGCTCCTCGGCATCGCGATCCTGACGCGCAGGTCAATCTCCGACGTACGCGGGGTACTGACTCGGAGGATGACGGAGGCCGTGTTTACGCTGCCAATCGTCGGCGCGATGACGGCTGTGGTCTCGGTAGTGCTGATGGGCTACTTCGTTTTCAAGACGAACAACTACGGCGGCTTCACGAGCGGCCCGCGCTGGTTCTTCTGGCTGATCCCACTCTGGCTCATCGCCGGGTTGCCGGGAGTCGATCGCATCGCGCAGTGGAAGCGCGGCCCGCTGCTACTGTCGATTCTGCTCGGCTTCTCGGTGCTGGCCGTCGTCTACCCGGCTTGGAATCCGTGGCGTCCGCCGTGGATCCTTCAGGCGATGGAGCGGCTGGAATGGGTGAACTACGATGTGGTCGCCCGTTGAGCGGACGAGTCAACTCGGAAGCTGTAGTTTCTCGCGGGAGCAACGGGCTACCGGAACACCAACACCCTTGATTCGCGCGACGATAGGCCGCATAATTCCGCCATCGCCCATGCCCTGCGGAACACTGCTCCCATGCGAAACGACTGCCCGTCCTGTCAGACCGTGTATGCCGTCACGCCGCAGGACATCGGCAAGCGGATCATCTGCAAGCAGTGCAACGCGGCCCTCGTCATCGCCGAAGACGGCTTCCGCCTCGACCTCTCGGTGCCGGCGCCGAGCGTGCCGAAGATCGACCGCGGGGACGACGCTTCGGACGCCGAGCCGCGCAAGAAGCGCAAGCGGGATGCGGAACCGGCCGCGCCGAAGGTGCCCGGCCGCGAACTCGAGATGGCGAAGGAGTTCTACTTCAGATACGTGGACATCCCGACGATCCTCTTCGGCGTCGGCGCGTTCTTCATCCTGACGTTTCTCTTCTTCCCGATGATCGGCAAGGCGAAGCACGAGCGCCGCATCGGCGCGATGGCCGACGAAAAGCTCGAGATGGAACAGGACATCCGCCGGCTGCGTGAGAAGTCCGGGAACGAGGAGAAGATCAAGAAGCTCGAAGAGGATTGGACCAAGCGGTTGCCGGTCCTCGAAGCGGAGGCGAAGTCGGCCGAGATTTCCAATCAGCGTTCGGGCTACTTCGACAAGTACGGGATGCTCTTCGGATTCGTGCTCCTCATGATCGGCAGCCTCGGAATGGTTCGGGCCGACACGCACCTCGTGAAGCGAATCTTCGGGGCGACGGTCCTCGGGTTGCAAATGCTGCTCGTCTTCTCGAATCTGCTCGGGGGCTGCCGCGGCTTACCGGGTGGGTGAGCGCCGGCTATAATCTCCGTGCTGCGACTCCCGAATGCGACCCCGGACGATGCGCCCGATGCCCGACACCGACCCGCTGACCCCGAAGTACAAGCGCGTGCTCCTCAAACTCAGCGGGGAAGCGTTCGGCCACGGTGGGAAGAGCGGCATCAGCGTCGATGAAACGCTCGCCATCGCCCAGCAGTTGAAGCGGCTCTGGGAGCGCAAGGTCGAACTGGCCGTGGTCGTCGGCGGCGGGAATCTGCTCCGCGGTGCGCAGTTCACGGCGGGGCCGACGCCGATCATCAACCCGGCGACGGCCGACAGCATGGGGATGCTCGCGACCTTCATGAACGGCTTGGCCCTCCAAGATGTGCTCGAACGTCTGGAAGTGCCGACGCGATTGCTCTCGGCGGTGCGGATCGATTCCTTCGCCGAGCCGTTCATCCGCCGGCGGGCGATCCGCCACCTGGAAAAGAACCGCGTGGTCATCCTCGCGGGCGGCACCGGCAATCCGTTTGTGACGACCGACTCCGCGGCGGCGCTGCGGGGCCGCGAGTTGAACGTCGAAGTGCTATTGAAGGCCACGCGGGTGGATGGCATCTACAACGACGATCCGGAGAAGAATCCGCACGCCGAGAAGTACGAGCGCCTGACGTACCAGAAGGTGCTCGACGCCCGGCTGAAAATCATGGATCTCAGCGCGTTCGACATGTGCCAGTCGGCGAAGCTGCCGATCTTGGTCTTCAACTATAAGCAGGCGGGTGCCATCGAACGGGCCGTGGCCGGCCACCCGATCGGCACCCTCGTGACCACCGAATGACCCGGAAAGGGCATACTTTTGAATGTCGGCAATAACCGCCCGTAGGGTGTGGTCGAGTCTTCGAGACCCACCGTCGGCAACGAATCGCAGCGGTGGGTCTCTCAGACTCGACCACACCTTACGGCTCCGCCAGATTCCATTGGCACACACGCTCACCTAACTCTGCATTCCGGAATTCCACAAGGAGCCACCATGATCGCTGCTTCAGCTCTCAAAGATGCCACCGACCGGATGGAGAAAGCCCTCGGCGTCTTCGTGAACGAACTGAAAGGTTTGCGCAGCGGCCGCGCGACCCCGGCCATGCTGGATTCCATCCGCGTCGAATACTACGGCTCGCCGACGCCGGTGAAGCAGATCGCGAACATCTCTTGCCCCGACCCGGCCTCGATTATGATCAAGCCGTTCCAGACGGACGATCTGAAGGAGATCGAGAAAGCGATCCGCGGCAGCGACCTCGGCCTCGCCCCCAACAACGACGGCAAGGTTATCCGGCTCAGCGTCCCCGCGATGAGCGGCGACCAGCGGAAGAAGCTCGTGGCGCAGATCAAGAAGCAGAGCGAATCGGCGAAGGTGTCGTGCCGGAACATCCGCCGCGATGCGAACAAGGGGTTCGACGACGCCGAGAAGGCCAAGGCGATGACGGAAGACGACCGCGATAAGAGCAAGGAGAAGATGCAGGAACTGCTCAAGCAGTACGAGTCGAAGATCGATCGCCTGAGCGACGAGAAATCGAAGGAAATCATGGAGGGGTGATCGAAACGACATCCGCGTTACTGACGGTAAGGAAACGAAAGTCAGTTTCCGATTCTTCGCCCCAACGGGGCCG
>JAYVTJ010000091.1:0-4556 GCA_043774415.1 Fimbriiglobus sp.
CACTGGAACAACTTCACCGCGCACAAGGACGACCTCGTGCCGCCGTTCGACCGGGCCTTCGGTGCGCTGATGACCGACCTGACGAAGGAAGGGAAGCTCGACGAGACGCTCGTGGTGGTCGCGGCCGAGTTCGGACGTTCGCCGAAGATCACGCGGAGCAACCGCGGCCGGGAGCACTGGCCCGAGTGTTACAGCGTGCTCTTCGCCGGCGGCGGCATCGTAGGCGGGCAGGTCTACGGCAAGTCGGACAAGATCGCCGGCCGCCCCGCGGAAAATCCGGTGACGCCCGCCGACTTCGTGGCGACCATCTATCACTGTCTCGGCATCGACCCGGCCGGAGAAATCCACGATCAGGCCAACCGTCCGATCGCGCTGTCGAAGGGCGCACCGATCGCGGCGCTGCTCGGGTGACCGGAGCCGCAGGCTCCGCACTGGGTGGCGGTCACAACTGGTCGAGCCGAGGCCGCTTCGAAGGGCATTGATCCCAGTCGTCACAGGATTGCTCGGCTCCCGATACTCCACTGCAATCACCGGCCAACACCCCTGGATCGCCGCACCATGGCCATTCCCCCGCTCGCAATCGGCGTTTGCAGTTGGTCCCTCCAAGTCACGAGCATCCCCGAGCTGGCGGGCTTCCTGAAGCGGCTCGGCATCGATGTCGTCCAGATCGCGTGCGGCGATCCGCACCATGCCTCGTGGGACGAAGGCGAGGCCATGCCCGCCGCCGCGCTCGCCGCCGGAGTTCATTTGTCAGGCACGATGCTCGGCTTCCCCGGCGAGGACTATACCACCCCGCAGCACATCGAACGCACCGGCGGCTTCGGCGATCCCGCGACCCGTGCCGAGCGGATCGACCGCTTCCGATGGGCACTGGTGCGCACGCAAGAACTCGGTTTGAGCGACATCATGCTGCACGCCGGGTTCCTGCCCGAAGTCGGCGTCGCGGGTCGCAAGGCCTTCCTCGACACGCTGGCGAAAGTCTCCGATCTCGCGGCCGCGGTGGGTGTCACGGTTGCGTTCGAGACGGGCCAGGAGTCGGCCGCGCTGCTCCGGCAAACGCTCGACGATCTGAAGTGCCCGAATCTGAAGGTGAACTTCGACCCCGCGAACATGTTGCTCTACGACAAGGACGATCCGATCGCCGCGCTCGACCTGCTCGCGCCGGACATCCGCAGCGTCCATTTGAAGGACGCCATCCGGCCGACGGTACGCGGGGCGTGGGGCCGCGAAGTCCCGCTGGGGCAGGGGAGCACGGAGACGAAAGCATTCGTGACGAAGCTGATCGCGGTGGGGTACCGCGGGCCCCTTTGCATCGAGCGCGAGGTCGGCACCCAGGCCGAACGCTTCGCCGATATCGAACTGGGCGTGCGGTTCTTGCGGGAGTGCTTGCGGGAAACGGACTGATTCGACGATCGCAGTCCGGCGGGATTCGACGGACCCTCAACTCTTCGCCCCCGGCGCGAACTCGGCGCGGGCCTGAAAACGCGTGCTACTTTCCTTCCAATGGGAACTCCAGCAGTCCACGGCGCGCCCGCCCGTCCCGAACCGGCTCTCGACCTCGGGCACGCGGGTGTCGGGCACCTCCTCGATTCCGTTCCGGGCGTCGTCTACCAGTACGAATTCGGATCCGATCGGAAGGATCACTTCGCCTACGTCAGCGGGGCGTGTCAAGAGATTTGGGGCGTGACGCCCGACGAACTCTATGCGGATGCGTCCCTCGCGTGGCGCTGGATTCACCCCGACGACTCGGCGCGGTTGAAGGGCGAGGTGCAGGCCCAGTTCGCCGGCGCCGATCCGCGCTGCACCTTCGATTACCGCATCGTCCACCCCGACGGCGAAACGCGCTGGATCCGCACGACCGCGATCACCGGGTACACCGCGGCCGGCGCCGCGATGATCCACGGCGTCGGCGTCGATGAGACGCACCGCCACCGCGCCGAGGTACTCCGGACCGCCAACGAGGCCCTCGCCCGCACCGCCAAGCTGAAAGACGAATTCCTCGCGAGCATGAGCCACGAACTGCGGACGCCGCTCACGTCGATCCTCGGCCTGAGCGAAGCGCTCGGCGAAGGCGTCTACGGCGACCTCGGCGAATTGCAGGCGCGGAGCCTCAAGACCATCGGCAGCAGCGCCCGCCATCTGCTCGACCTCATCAACGACATCCTCGACCTGTCGAAGGTCGAAGCCGGGATGCTCGAACTCCAGACCGAGCCGGTGCCCATCGCGTCGGTCTGCGAGGCGGCGCTGCTCTTCGTAAAGCCGACGGCCTACCGGAAGAAGCTCCGCGTGACGTTCACCGCCGATCCGGGGGCCGACTTCGTGCAGGCCGATCCGCGCCGCCTGAAGCAGATCCTCGTGAACCTCCTCGGCAACGCCGTGAAGTTCACCCCCGACAGCGGCTCCGTCGGCCTCGAAGTGACCGCCGACGCCGCCCGCGGCACGCTCCGCTTCTGCGTCTGGGACACCGGGATCGGCATCAGCCCGGAAGATCAGCTCCGGCTCTTCCAGCCCTTCGTGCAGGTCTACGCGGGGCTGGCGAAGCAGTTCGTCGGCACCGGGCTGGGGCTGTCGCTCGTCAAGAAGATGACGGAGCTGCACGGCGGAAAGATCACCGTGGAAAGCCAGCCGGGTTCGGGGGCGCGCTTCATCGTCGAGTTGCCGTGGGAGCCGAGCGCGAAGAAGGCCGACGCGCCGATTTCGACGGTCACCCCGATGCCGCTTGCGGATGGCCGGGGCCTGCGCGTCCTGCTCGCGGAAGATTCCGAGCCGGTCGTGCGGGTGGTGCGTGACTACCTCCGGGCCAGAGGCTACGACGTCACCGTCGCCCGCAACGGCTATCTCGCCCTCGAATGCGCCTTCGAAGTGCGGCCCGACATCATCCTGATGGACGTCCACATGCCCGGGATGAACGGCATCGACGCCATCCGGCTGCTGCGCGACCATCCGCTCACGGTCGCCGTGCCGATCCTCGCCGTGACGGCGCAGGCGATGCCCGGCGACCGCGAGAAGGTGCTCGCGGCCGGGGCGAACGATTATCTGAGCAAACCGTTCACCCTGCGCGATCTCGCGGCGAGGGTCGCGCTCATGCTGAAAGCCGAAACGACCGCCAACCCGGAGTGACCGATGTCCGCCCTCCCGATCGTACTCATCGTCGACGACGAGCAGCCCTGCCGCGAGACGCTCGAAGCGCTCCTCACCAATCAGGGGATGCGCCTGATCTTCGCCTCGGGCGGCGAGGAGGCCATCGCCGTGGCGCGGGCCGAACTCCCCGACCTCATCCTGCTCGACGTGATGATGCCCGTGCTCGACGGCTTCGAAGTCTGCGCGAAGCTGCGCGAGGATCCGATACTCGCCGAAGTGCCGATCCTCCTCGTCACGGCGCTCGACGACCGGCAGTCGCGCCTCCGCGGCATCGAAAAGGGCGCAGACGATTTCATTGTGAAGCCGTACGACCGCATCGAACTCCGGACGCGCATCCGCACGCTCCTGAAGCTCAACCGCTACCGCCGGCTGCACCAGGAGCGCGTGAAGTTCGACTGGGTCGTCGAGCACGCCGACGACGGCTACCTCACGCTCGACCGCGCCGGCAAGATCACCTACGCCAACGGTGCCGCGCGGCGGGAACTGCACCTCCCCGAGCACGCGGCCCGGCGCGATTTCTGGATTGTGGCATCGTCCGATCACGTCGTCGTCGGTCGCGGCGCCCACGCCGCAGACGCGTCCGCACCGATTTACCTCGTCCGCCCCGAGACGCCCGACGGCACGGGCGTCTGGTTCTACCTCGAACAGTTCACCGTCCCCGGCGACACCTCGGCCGACTCGGTGATCCGCCTGCACGACATCACCGAAGAGCGGCGGATGCGGCAGTCGCTCTGGTCGTTCCGCACGACGCAGAAGCACAAGATCCGCGTCTCGGCGTCGAAGTCGCAGCAGCGCTGCCAGACGGCCGAAGCGGGCCGGGGCGCCAAGCACGATGAAACGATCCCAGTGCTGCAAGCGTGGGTCGAACAGGCGGCCCCGAAGGGCAGCACCGTCGCGATCCACGGGCCGATGCCCGAGCGCGGCCTCGTGATGCCCTTCGAGGGCTTCGCGCCGATGCTGGTCGAACTCATCGGCTTCGCCCGCAAGCCGATGGGCCGCGACCCCGGTCCCGCCCGCTTCACCGTGCGACCCGACGACACCCACAAAAATCTGGCCCTGACGCTGCGCGTGCCGTGCCGGGACGCCGACGCCGCCGAACTGGCGCGCATCTGGTCGCCGAGCTACCGCGTGCGCAAGGACAACACGCTGGAAGCGGATGGCGACAGCCATCCGGCCGGGGAAGCGGCTTCGCTGATCTGGAACATCGGCGGTCGCGTGGAGACGCGGGTCGATGCGAGCGGTGCTTGGGCCGAAGTGGAACTGACGATTCCATATCAGCTCACGGAGTTGCCCGTACCGGTGCCGGCCGGTGGTTACTACCGCGACGGCGATTCGCTCTTCGGAGGATGAGTTGCCGAGCGGGTGTCCCTCGTGTTGCAGACTTGACAGTCCGCTGAGCCATTCGTTCTTCGCCC
>JAYVTJ010000092.1:0-2453 GCA_043774415.1 Fimbriiglobus sp.
GTGAAGTAGCTCACCGATACCCGCCGACCTGCTGCACCGGCGCCGGTTGCGGGGCGACACCCTGCGGTTGCGGCGGGGCACTCAACTCCGCGAGCAACTCGGCCGACGCCGCGTGCTTCGGATCGAGCGACTGGGCCATCTCGAGCTGCTGGCGACCCTCCGCGACGCGGTCCAAATCGATGAGCACGCGGCCGAGGAAGTAGCGGGCGTCCGGCTCCGCCATGACTTTGCGGAGCGTCTCGAACGCCACTTCCCACTGGCCGGCGCGGGCCGCGCAGTAGCCGAGGGTTTTGTGGTAGTTGCGGTTCTCCGGGTCGATCGAAATGGCGAGCTTGCACGATTCGCACGCGGCGGTCCACTCTTCGGACTTCGCGTACATCCCCGCCATCTTGTGCGCGAGTTCGTGGTTCTTCGGGTTCTGCCGCAGGGCCTCCGTGAAGATCTGGACCGCGTGCTCGCGGTCGCCGATCTTCGAGTAGAGCCGCGCCAAGCCGGCGAGCGCCGCGGAGTTCTTCGGGTCGGTTTTCAGCGCCCGCTGGTAGCGCTGCCGCGCCGAATCGATGAGCTGATCGCGTTCCACGGCCGACTTCCCGTCGGCGAAGGCCGCTTCGACTTCGGTATCGGCGAAGGCCACTTCCGTCTCGGGTTTGATCGGCTGGCCCGGCTTGCCCTTCACCGCGCGCACCGCGACTTCTTCCTTCGGCGGGCCGAACTTCTGCGAGCTGGATTTGCCCATCCAACCGATGCGTTCGCCCGGCTTCGGGAGCGTGGCGTCGGGCAACTGCGGCTGTTTGGTCGACTTGCAGCCGACCGCGCCGAGCGCAAGTCCCGCCATTACCGCCAGTTGAAGCAGGCGCCCGTCCATGGGTCGTCCCCTTGAGTTATTCCGCGGACTATTGGAATTCCGCGATGAAGCTCGCCGACGCTTCGACCATCAGGTCGCGCGTCAAATGCACGGGCTGCCGTCTGTATCGGCAGATCGACTGAACAGTTTCCAGCAAATCGCGACAATCGCTGGCGCGGGGTGTCCGGCCGCGGTCGTAGTAGCGCTCGTAGAGGTACTGGATCGCGTCGGCGTTGGTATTCATGTCGAGCCGCTTGCAGACCGACCCGAAAATCTTTTCGTACACGTCCCGCGTCGGCGCGGAGATGCAGACCTTATGGCGGATCCGCCGCAGGAAGGCGTCGTCCACCAGCTCTTTCGGGTCGAGGTTCGTGCTGAAGATGATGAGCTGTTCGAAGGGCACCTGGAACTTCTTGCCGTTGGCGACGGTGAGGAAGTCGTGACGATCTTCGAGCGGGAGAATCCACCGGTTCAGCAGTTCTTTCGGGCTGACGATCTGCCGGCCGAAGTCGTCGATGAGGAAGACCCCACCGTTGGCCTTGAAGTGGATCGGCGCCTGGTAGAAGTTGGCTTCGGAATTGAAGCGGAGGTCGAGCATATTCAGCGTCAGTTCGCCGCCGACGACGATGACCGGCCGGCGGATCTTCAGCCAGCGCGCGTCGTGCGAGCCGTCGCTGAGGAGCCGGCGGACGACGGCGTCCCCTTCGTCGCCGAACTCGGACGGCGTGTCGTCGATGACGTGGAGCGACGGGTCGTACACCGTCACGACGTTGCCGTCGGCGACGAACGCGTAGGGGATGTAGATGGAGCCGCCGACGGAGTTCATGTACTCGCCGATGCTGCGGGCGATGGCCGTTTTGCCGTTGCCGGGCGGACCGTAGATGAAGACCGAACGGCCGCTGATGATGGCCGGACCGATGGCGTTGAAGAGATCGTCTTTGATGATGAGGTGGCGGAACGGGGCGCGGAGCACTTCGGGGTAGCAGCTCAGCCCGGAAACGGTCTGCCGGTAGCACTGCTCGACGTAATCGTCGAGCGGCACGGGCGCGGGGCCGACATACGCGCACTGCTTCATCAGGTCTTGGGAGTGGGCGCGGCCGCGGTCGGTGAGGCTGAAGCGGTAGCTCACTTCGCCGACGAGGTCGCCGCCGTCAACCTGGATGTGCTTCTCGTCCTTCAGGTGCTTGAGCGGTTCGCGGATGATTTTGAACGGCAGGCAGAGCACCTGCGCGAGATCGCGCCCGAGCTGCGGGCCGCGCGTGTAGATCGTCCGCGCGATCATGTCGGCGAGGAACGCGGCCGTGAGGCCCGATTCTTTGATCGACTCGGGGGACGTCGGGGCTTCGGGCGCGGGATTGGTATCCCAATCGACCACGGGGCGGGACATCACGGCCATGGGAAATCCAGCGCGGGGGAACGGGAGCGACGATTCGCACTGGAGCCTAGTTCACAGACATTGACAGTGCGTCCGGAAATGGACTGGGCCTCGTAGGGCGGGTGGAGTCTTCGGAACCCGCCGCCTCGATTCGGGAACGGCGGGTCTCGCCGACTCGACCACGCCCTACGGGAGACGGATCACTTCAGCTTTTTCCCGCGCGTGATGATGAAG
>JAYVTJ010000093.1:0-5100 GCA_043774415.1 Fimbriiglobus sp.
GACGGCCGGTTCGACGTAATCGCTGAGGCAGAGGAAATCGCCGAAGTCCTGGCGCGGGAACTGGAAGCTCGTCTTCGGCGTCGTGCGGTCGTCCTCGTAGATCGTAAGAGTTTGCCCGTCGCTCGCGGCGGGGAAGAAGCCGTAGGTCGCGCTCGGTCGCAGGATGTCCAACGTCAGGCACATCGCTTTCAGTCGGGCGAGCGCCGGCCGCGCCGTCGTTTCGATCTGCTTCGCGTAGACCTTAGGAACGACGCCGCCCTTCACGAACTGCCATTGCGTGCTGAACAGCGTGAGTTCGTTGAGGTACGGGAAGACCTCCGCAATCGGGATGCCCTCGACGACGCGCGAGCCGAGGAACGGCGGCGCCGGGAGTGCCACCGCGCGCGGCAGATTCGGAGAGCGGGGCGGCAGAGGCAATCGCGGCAGCACCGGGATCTCCACGGTCGAAGGTTCGCCGCTCGCCGGGATCCGATCGCGGTCGGCATCGCGGCCCATCGACGCTTCCATCACCCCGCGCACCGCCGTGCTGCCGACGTTGGCGATCTTCTTCTTCGCCACGATTTGATCCATGATGCGCAGGCCGTCGAAGGCGTCTTCCCCGTAGAAAAGCTGGCCCTTGTATACGTTCCGCAGATCGACCTCGACGAAGCGCCGGTTGAGCGCGGCCCCCCCGAGAATCACCGGCGGCGCGAGCTTGCGCTCGTTGAGGGTGATGAGATCCTCCTTCATGATGACGGTCGATTTCACCAGCAGCCCACTCATGCCGATGGCATCCGCGGCCTGCTTCTGAAACTCCGCGATCATCGCATCGACCGACTGCTTGATGCCGAGGTTGAAGACCTTGTAGCCGTTGTTCGTGAGGATGATGTCGACCAAATTCTTGCCGATGTCGTGGACGTCCCCTTTCACGGTGGCGAGTACGATCTTCCCCTTCTCGGCCCCTTCGACCTTCTCCATGAACTGTTCGAGGTGCGCAACTGCGGCCTTCATGACCTCGGCCGATTGGAGGACGAACGGCAGTTGCATCTGCCCGCTGCCGAAGAGGTCGCCGACGACCTTCATCCCGGATAGGAGGATTTTGTTGATGATCTCGATGGGGCTGCGCGTCGCGCGGGCGCTATCGAGATCGGCGTAAAGCGATTCGCGGCGACCCTGGATCACGGCTTGGCGAAGGCGTTCGTCCACGGTGTCGCCGAGCGATTGCCCCTTCTTCGACACGGTTTTCTTGTCGGCGTAGTGCTCGATGAGCAGTTGCAGCGGATCTTCGGTGCAGTTCCCGGCCGCATCGAATACGCGCTCGTCGAAGAGCAGCCGGCGGGCGAGTTCTTTGCCCTCGGGGTCGATGCTCGCCAGCGGCATGATCTTCGCCGCGTGGAGGATGGCGGAGTCGAGACCCGCTTCCAGCGCGAAGTGCAAGTAGACGGAGTTGAGCACCTGCCGGGAGTACGGCGCGAGCCCGAAGCTGCAGTTGCTGAGGCCGACGTGCGTGAGCGCGCCGGGGAGATTCTTCTTGATGAGGCGGATCGCTTCGAAGGTTTCGAGCGCGCTCTTGCGGGTCTGCTCCTGTCCCGTAGACACGGGGAAGACGAGCGGATCGAACATCAGGTCGGTCGGCGGAATCTTATATTCGTCCACAACGATGTCGTAGATGCGCTTCGCCACGTCGAACTTCCACTGCGCCGTATCGGCCTGCCCCACTTCGTCGATGGTGAGCGCCACGAGCGCCGCGCCGTACTTCTTCGCGAGGAGCGTCTTCGGGTCGAGCGTCTTGCGGCCGTCTTCCAGATTAATGGAGTTGATGATCGTCTTGCCACTGCACAGCTTCAGCGCCGCTTCGATCACCGGCAGCTCGGTGCTGTCGAGCATCAGCGGCACGGTCACGACTTCGTTGTAGCGCTTCACCACCTCTTTGATGTCGCGGACGCCATCGCGGCCGACGTAATCGACGCAGACATCGAGGACGTGGACGCCCTCGCGCTCCTGCTCCTTGGCCATCTCGACCAGGCCGTGCCAGTCGTCCTTTTCGAGGAGCTGCTTGAACTTCCGCGAGCCATTCGTGTTCGTGCGCTCGCCGACGAGCAGCGGCTTTTGATCGACGATCAGATCCTGCGCGCTCTGCAAGCTCGACACGCAGGCGAGCCGCGTCGGGACCCGCGTAGCGCGTTTTTTTCCGTGGAGTCGCTCGGTCACGGCGGCGAGGTGCTCCTTCGTGGTGCCGCAGCAACCGCCCACGATATTGACGCCGAACTCGGTCACGAATCGTTCGAGCCAATCGGCCAGCCCGACGGGATCGAGCGGGAAGTACGTTTCGTCGCCGCGTGTCTGCGGTAGTCCGGCATTCGGCAGCACGCTCAGCAGTTTGTCGCAGTGCCGGCTGAGGTAGCGGATGTCGTCGAGCATGAGGTCGGGGCCGACGCCGCAGTTCATGCCGATCACATCGATTTCGTCGAGCGGTTCGAGCGCCACAAGTGCCGCCGGGATGTCGGTGCCCGGCAGCATCTTCTTGTTCTGGTCGATGATCGTGAGCTGCACCATCAGCGGGATGCGGATGCCGGCGCGCTTCATCTCTTCGATGGCGGTGATCGCGACGCATTTCGCTTGGAGCACATCGAAGCAAGTTTCGATGAGGATCGCATCGACGCGCTCTTCGATCATGATCTGGAGTTGCCGGCGGTACGCTTCGGCGAGCCGGTCGAAATCGATATAGATCGCGGGATCGGTCAGCGAGGGCATTTTGGTGCCGGGGCCGACGGAGCCGATGACGAAGCGCGGCCGCTCGGAGGTGGCGAATTCCATCGCGACACCGCGGGCCAAGCGGATGTTGAGTCGGTTGATTTCGTCGAGATTGTCGAGCATCCCGAATTCGTCGAGCACGATCTGCGTGGCGTTGAAGGTGTTCGTCTCGATGCCGTCGCACCCGGCTTCGAAGAAGCCGCGATGGATGTCACGGATCCATTCGGGGTGCGTGTAGATCAGCGAATCGGAGAGGTTCAGCAGCGATTTGCCACTGGGCGAGAAGCCCCAATCGGCGTCGGTCGGGCGGAACCGGTGCAGGCTCGTGCCCATGCCGCCATCGAGGATGACGACGCGCTCGTGGGCCAGACGGAGGAAATCGGAGGGCATAGCAATCACGGTCGAGGGGAGGGGCCGTCGCGAGACGGACACATCATCAAGATAGGAGTTCGCTGCGGAGAGATCGACCGGAGATGTGCGGCGAGCGGGGGGTGTAAATAGGACCGGCCCGCCTCGTCCTGAGGCGGGCCGGTCGGCCGAACACATCCATGCGTCGGCCCCACGGCTGGCGGTTGTTGACTCGGTCCCGTCCTGTCCATCGGCGAAAGCGCAGCCGATGGGAGGTTGAGCATCCGTGCGTGCCGCGCATCCGTGCGCAGCGTGAGAGCGAGTCGGCCAGAAACCGTGGTGGATCGGTGCGCGGCCGGTCGGTGGTCGCGCCCTGTGCGGTCAGTTTCGCGGAATGGTGATGATCTTGAACCGGTCGCGGAAGTCCCGGCCGCTCGGGCCGGGGGTGCGGTTGGAGAATGAAGGGGGTGAAGGCACGCGATCTTGTGGGATCGTTTCCGTCATCCGTTCGGCTCCGTTGCGGGATCGATTGAGTCAGTCTTCCGGCATACATTACCGTCTGCGCCGATCCGTTCAAGCGGAATCCGGCGACACCGGCTTGTCAGTCCGATTGTGAGGGATGTTCCTGTTATTCATGGAGTTTGGCCGATTCCCGGCTCCGGGAATCGGAATGGCAAGGGTCGTTTTTCGGAACCGCGGTGCCGGGTTGAGACCGACGTTGTTTCCGCAAAGCCTTACGCGTGCGTCGGGTTGAGTCGGGAAGAAGCGGAGCATCTCCGATTGAGTGGGAAAAAAGAAAAAAACTCCACATGTGCCGTCCGGGACAACCTTCGGGAACCCGCCAATTAAGAAGAGGCCTCACGCCCGATTGCTGGGTCCCACTACAATCTCGCCCTTGCGGGTGAGGATGGGCTTGCAGGCCGCAGACGTTTAGAGAAGGCCTCCGGCTGGTTTTGTAGGTTCGCCAAAAGACAAAGCCCGTCACGAACACCGCAGAGGCACTTCGATAGTAGGATGCCGCGAGTGTGGAAGCAAGCCGGAAGCGCGGTGGCTTGTTCGAGGTCGCGATTCCGATTGCCGTTCGGAGCGGAGTGCCGATAGTGAAAGGATTCTCGCTCCCGCCGGGGTTTTCGATGCGAACGCCGATTGCCTCTCTCTTCGCTCTGGTTTCCTTCGCCCTCTCGCCCGTGATCGCCGCAGAATCCGGCAAATACGAACCGGCGGATGCCGATACGATCGCCGCGTTCAAAAAGCTCGGATTTCGGTACGTCGAAGTGAAGCCGAGTCGACCGGAGTCGCTGGAATTCGCCGCTCGCTCCGGAACGGTCTTCTTGGATCCGTCGCAGGCGCTGGGCCAAGGTGGCCTTCCGACCTTCGTGATCGGCGGGTTCCGACTCCCGGCCGTGGCGGATTTCCCCGCGGTCGCGGTGCCATTCGGTCTGATTGTCCGAGGGGATCTCTCCGAGGCGTGGGTGAAGGATCTTTCGGGACTGAAGAACTTCGAGGCCCTCAGCCTGTCCGGCGTTCCCGAGCCCAGAGCGAAAGCGCTGGCAAACCTCAAGGGGCTGACGCGGCTCGAATTGGGATCGACCAAGCTCACGGATGCCGGCTTGAAAGAGCTCAAAGTCCTCGCCAAGCTCACCGCGCTCGGCCTCGAAGGCACGGAGGTGACGGATGCGGGAATGGCGGATGTGAAGGAGATCACCGGCCTCAAAACTCTAACGCTCCCGTACCGGATCACGGGTGCCGGCGTGAAGGAACTCGCGGCGCTGAAAAGCCTCGGCGAACTCCATATCGAAGGTCAGAGTTTGACCGATGCGGGCATGAAAGAATTCTCCGGGCTGACGGCATTGACGACCCTCAATCTGGGGCACGCGAAGATCACCGACGCGGGTATCGCGGAACTCAAAGGGCTGAAGCGCTTGAGCGAGCTTTACGTCGGCGGCTTGCAGACCCCGGTGGCCCCCCTATTCGGGGATCTCAAAGATTTCCCGAGCCTCAACGTCCTTTCGCTGCCCT
>JAYVTJ010000094.1:0-11400 GCA_043774415.1 Fimbriiglobus sp.
ACAAGTACCGCAAGGAATTCGGCGACCGCGTGGCGTGGGTGAAGAAGGCCGGCCCATCCGCGACGCTCGAATATCTGATCTCGTCGAAGCTCATCGACACGGCGAAGCCGGAGCAGAGCCTGCTGCTGCGGAAGCCGCTCGGCGAGAAGCACGAGGGGGGGTTGAAGTTCGTCGTCGGCGACGACGCCTACAAGGGCTTCCGCACCTGGATCGAAGATGTGGCCGCGATCCGCACCGACAAGTACGCCGCCGCGAAGGATCTCCCGGAGCCGGGTGGCGCCACCGAGAAGTTCGGCACCGACATCTGGTTGAAGCTCACGAACACCCCGGCGGAGTGGGGCGACAAGTTCCTGCAGGCGCGCATCTTCGCCTGGGATGCCAAGAAGAAGGCGTGGGAGACTTCGCCCATCGCCGTGTCCGATCGCGTCGTCTTCGGCAAGGGGAAGCTCTGGCAGCACAGCCTGACGCTCCTCGCCGACAAAGATACACCGCGCGCGAAAGCGTGGCGGAAAGGCCCACCGACACTGCCCGAAGGACGGTACCTCCTGAAGGCGTACGTCGATGGGGAGGGGCTGCTGAAGAAGGACTGGAAGGTCGAACTCGGCGACAAGGAGTACGCCGGGCAGCTCGAGTTCCAGTCGAAGTGGCCCGCCGGGTACGGCGCGATGACGAGCATCGATGCCGGCAAAGTGAAGAAGTGAAAGCCGGGGCGACCGGCTCTGCGTCGCCCCACCGAGTGTCCGAGTTCGAATTCCACCATCTGTAGGAGTCTGTCATGAATCGCCGAGAAGTGCTGGCCGGGGTCGGGGCGAGCTTCGCCGTCCTCGCGGGCGGGGTCGCCGCCGAAGACAAAGCGAAGGACGTCAAGGATCTCAAGGAAACGAAGGACTGCTGCACGGAGTGCGGGGTCACCTGCTCGAAGTGCCTCAGCGAGTGCCTGAAGTGCTACGCCCACTGCGCCGACCTCGTCGCCGCGGGCAAGAAGGAGCACGCCGAGTGCATGAAGGCGTGCCTCGACTGCACCGAGTTCTGCAAGCTCTGCATCACCATCTGCGGCCGCGGCGGCGCGATGATGGCGATCTGCTGCGACGCCTGCGCGAAGGCGTGCGAAGCCTGCGCGAAGGCCTGCGAGAAGTTCCCGGACGACAAGACCTGCACCGCCTGCGCGAAGATGTGCCGCGAGTGCATCAAGTGCTGCAAGAGCTGCTGCAAGATGTGAGCCTCCGAGGGGGGGTTCACTTCGCGACCGCCTCGGCCGGGGCGGACTTCAGGCCGACGCCGTTCACCGCGATCACGCGGTACGCGGCGCCGGCTTTGCCATTCTTATCGGCGAGCTTCATCGCCGGGATCGGCGCCTCCGGCGTGTCGTGGTACGACAGCGACTGGAAGAGCGGCCGGCCGAATTTGCCGACCGGCTTCGGCGGGACTTGACCGACTTCTTCGCCGTCGCGGGTGATGAGGAACCCGCGCAGACCGCTTTCAAGATCGGCCTCCGCATCCCACGACAGTTCGACACCGCCGTCCTTGTACACGCTCGCCTTCACGCCGAACGGCGCCGGGGGCGCGGTGGTGTCGGGGATGGCGCCGGTCTTCACGTACTCGACCCAAGCCTTCGCGACCGCTTCGTTCGGGAGCCAGTTCGCCTCCTCGGCTTTGCCCTCGAACTTGTCCTCAGGCGTGGCCGCGTCGCCGTGCAGCTTCGCGAGCCGGCCGGCTTTCGCGTCGATCGGTTTGAGCTTCCCGGTGCGGTCGTCCTTCCCCGGCAGCCGCAGGGCGAGGCAGGCGTCGAAGAAGGGGATGGCGAGATAGCGCGAGTCGCCGCACTCGTGGGCCGTGCGCGGATCGGGGGCGAAGAAGGCGGGCGATCCCTTGGCCCGATAGGCCTGGAACATCGCGAGCGAACCCGTCCAGGCGCCGGCGAACTGCTTGTGATCCTTCTCCTTCGCCCCCGGATTGAGCGCGATCGGAATGCCGTACGCGGCCGCCGGGATCTCCGGCTTCGCGATGTCCCCCTTCTCCCAAGTCGCGTAGGCGGTGCCGGAGCGGAACCAGATCGCGACGATGCGATCGGGGTACTTCACCTGCATCAGGCTCGCCCAGAAGCCGCCGCCCGAGTGGCCCCAGAGGCACCACGGCGCCGTCTCGATTTCGGGATGCTTCGCCTTCGCCGCGAACTCCGCGAGGGAGTTCAGGAAGGTCGCTTCGGAGCCGTTGCGGGGGTCGCACCACTTCCGGCAGTCTTGCTTGTCTTCCTGGTGATACTCGGGTCCGAGGAGGGCGCAGTCCCACTTCTTCGCGAGCGCCTGCCAGTGGAGATCGCTCGCGGCGGTCGCGCCGCCCTTGCACGCGCCGGCGCCGCAACCGTGCTGGTGGACGATGACACCGCGGATCCGCTTCACGCCGTCGGGCAACCAGAGGCGATAGGTCACCGCGTACGGGAGTTCGCCCGGCTTCGGCGCTTCGGGTGCAGGGTATGAGACTTCGTAAAGCGTGCCGGCGGCCGATGCGGAGCCGGCGACGGCGAACAGTGCGGCGAGTGCGACGCGGAACACGGTGAAATCCTCGAATGGAGTGGTTCATTTCGCAGGCGAAATTGAGTTCGGCGGAACTCAATTGAGTTCGAAGGGGGGTGTGCGTGTTTCACCCGAACTCATTTCGCAGCCTTCTTCCGGCGGTGGACGACTTTCCCGCCGACGATGGTGATCTCGACTTTGGTATCGCGCAGCTCGGCGAGCGGGCACATCAGAATATCGCGATCGACCACGATGAGGTCGGCGAGTTTGCCGACTTCCAAGCTCCCCTTCTCGCGCTCTTCGTTGTGCAGGTAAGCGTTGTTGATCGTGTAGAGGCGGATGGCCTGCTCGCGGGTGAGCGATTCCTTCGGCTGATGAACGTCCCCGCGCTCGGTCGTCCGCGCGACGGCGACCCAGATGCCGAGCCAGGGCGACCACGGGTTCGTGGCCCGCAGCGGATCGTGCCGCAGCATGTGGTCGCTGCCGCCGCCGACAGTCGTGTATTCCAGCCAGGTCTTGTACGGCTGGAACCAGCGCATCCGCTCTTCACTCAGCACCTTCATCAGCGTGCTGCCGTCCTTGTAGAGCCAGACCGGTTGGACATCGGCGCAGACGCCGAGCTTCTTGCAGCGCTCGAGGTTGAGCTTCGACGGGAAGTTGGCGTGCGTGATGCAGTAGCGCAGGGCCGCGATGGGCGTCTTCTCGTTCGCGGCCTCGTAGGCGTCGAGCAGGATGTCCATGCCGCGCTCGCCGGCGCAGTGCGCCGTAACCTGCCACTTCCGCTTCGCGGCTTCGCCGACGACGAGTTCGAGCTGCGCCGGCTGAATGAAGAGCAGCCCGCGGTAATCGGACTGCGTCACCTGATACGTTTCGCCCTTCGGCCACGGGTCGCGCATGAACGCCGTGCCGTTGAGCATCCCGCCGTCGAGGAAGAGCTTGATCGGCCCGATGCGGATCCATTCGTCGCCGGCGCCGGTCGGCCCGCCGCGGCCGTCTTTCCCCGCCAGATCGTCGAAGCGCTTGCCGATCTCCTCCTTGGTGCCGCCGGCACCGAAGCTGCGCGCGACATTCACGCGGACGGTGAGGTCGCCCTCCCTCTGCAACTTCAGGTAGAGGTCGAGATCGCTCCGGCTCGCGTTGCGATCGGCCACGCTCGTCAGCCCTTCGGAGTTGTACCGGGCGAACAGACCCTTCACGGCGGCGCGGCGCTCGTCCGCGGAGAGCGAATCGGCTTCGCCCGGCACGCCCTTCAACACCCCGTAAGCGTTGCGGAGCATCCCCGTCGGTTCGCCGGTCTTCTCGTCCTTCACGACGACGCCATTCGCGGGGTTCGCGGTCTCCTTCGTAATCCCGGAATGCTTCAGCGCCGCGCTGTTCACGATGCCCGCCGGCCCGGCGTGGAAGAGCACCGGATGATCGGGGGCGACCTCATCGAGTTCGGCTTTCGTCGGGAACCGCGCATCGTCGAGCCGCGTCGGGAAGGCATACCGCAGGACGATCCACGCTCCCTTGGGAATCGCCTCGGCGCGCTTGCGGATGTAGGCCTTCACCTCCTTCAGCGACTGCCAAGTGTCCATCGGCTTCACCGCTTCGCTCGCCGCGGCGCCGACGGGGTGAACGTGGCTATCGATCAGCCCCGGCAGCACCGTCCGCCCTTCGGCATCGATCACGAGTGTGTCCGGCCCGCGCAATTTCAGGATGTCGTCGTTCGTCCCGACGCGGACGATTTTGGCATCGCGGACGGCCACGGCCTCGGCGGTGAGGAACTTCGCATCGACGGTGAGAACCTTGGCATTGTGGACGATCAGCGTGGCGGGCGCTTCGCCGCGAGCCTGGGAAATAAGCAGCACGGATACGAGGGTGAGGATGTTGAATCGCATAGCGGGCCTCGGGGAGTGAGCGGATTGTAACAGCCGCCGGAGCGCGTCGCATCACCTTCGCCACTTGCGAACCGTGTAAGGTTCTGGCACGGCGATAGCTATTACAACTCGATCCCGATCCATCCGGCGATTCTGGAGGCGACCTTGCCGACACACCTTCGTCCGAAGCGCTCCCTCGCGGCTCTGACGCTGCTCGCGTCGTTCGCTACCCTTACCGCCGTGGGCTGCCGCCGGTCCAAGCCCGATCCGGTGACCCCTCCGCCCGCGAGTGTCGCCGTCGTGAAGCCCGGCGTGCTGAAGGTCCAAGTGTACTACGAGTACAACGGCTACCTCGAAGCGGTCGAGGTGGTTCAGGTGCAGGCCCGCGTCGAAGGGATGCTCACCGACATCCTTTTCAAGGAGGGGGATGAAGTCCCGAAGGGGAAGCCGCTCTATACGATCGACAACCGCGAATACCTTTCGGGGGTGGCCAAGAGCAAATCGGACATCGCCCGCGCCGAGGCCGACATCGGCAACGCCAAGATCCAGATCCGCATCACCCAGGCGGAGTACGACCGGCTCAAGGGCCTCGGGAAAGACGTGTCGAAGTCCGAACTCGAGAAGGCCGAGAGCGCGCTGGTGCTGAACGAGACCCAGCTCAAGCTGGCCACTTCCAACAAGGGATCCGCGCAGGCTTCCCTCGCCACTGCCGAACTGAAGCTCGAATACACCGACATCCGCGCCGAGATCGCCGGTCGCATCAGCCGCACCCGCGTCACCCGCGGCAACCTCGTCGGTCAAAAGGAGCCGACGCTGCTGACCACCATCGTCAGCCTCGATCCGCTCTACGTCTACTTCGACGTGCCCGAGCGCGACTTCGTCGAGTACCAGAAGTCGGTCGCCGAGAACACCGTGCAGCGCCCGGCCGACGGCGACCTGCGCGTCGATGTCGGCGTCGTCAACGAAGAGGGCTACCCGCACGCCGGCTTCATCGACTTCCGCGACAACCGCGTCGAGACCGGCACCGGCACCGTGCGCCTCCGCGGCCGCATCCCCAATCCGGCGGTCGGCTCGCAGAAATCGCGGCTGCTCTACCCCGGCCTCTACTCGCGGGTGCGCATCCCGCGCGGAGAACCGACAGACATGCTCGTGATCCCCGAAGACGCGCTGATGACCGGCCAGGAGGGGCAGTACGTCTACGTGATCGGGCCGGAGAACGCGGTGCAGAAGCGGACGGTGAAGGTCGGTCCGCAGGTCTGGCGCCAGCCGCAAGTGAACGACCCGAAATCGTCGGGCTGGTCGCTCGCCGCGCCGAAGGATTCGGCGACCCCGGCGCCGACCCTCCGCTCGCTGGTGTCCGTGGAGAAGAGCAAGGAGCCGGGGAAGGGTTTGTCCCAAGGGGATTCGGTGATCGTGGTGGGGCTGCAGAAGGCGCGGCCGGGAGCGCCGGTCGATCCGGAAATGTGGACGCTCGTGGCGCCGCCGCCCGTTCCGGCGACGCGCTGATACTCCCCTTCTCCTTCCGGATGGCCCCATGATCTCGCGCTTCTTCATCGACCGGCCCATCGCCGCGAACGTCATCGCGATCCTCACGATCCTCTTCGGCATCGTCGCGCTCTATCGCCTGCCTGTGGAGCGCTACCCCGCGATCACGCCGCCGACGGTCATAGTGTCCACGAACTTCCCCGGCGCCAACGCCCGCACGGTCGCCGACACGGTCGCCGCGCCGATCGAGCAGGAGATCAACGGCGTCGAGAACATGACCTACATGTCTTCGACGAGTTCCGCCGACGGCAGCTACTCCCTCACGATCACATTCGAGATCGGCACGAAGCTCGAAGACGCGCAGGTGCTCGTACAGAACCGCCTCAGCAAGGCCGAGCCGACGCTGCCGGAAGAGGTGCGCCGGCAGGGCGTGACGGTGAAAAAGCAATCCTCGAACATCATCCTCGCGATTTCGCTCACGTCCTCGAAGGGGGACTACGATGGCCTTTTCCTGTCGAACTACGCCAGCCTCCGGCTGCGCGACGAACTGAGCCGCGTCCCCGGCGTCGGGGATGTCCAGGTGCGCGGGGTCGGCTCGTACGCCATGCGCATCTGGCTCGACCCGAACAAGCTCGCTTCGCGGAACCTCACGACGCAGGACGTGACGGCGGCGCTGGCGCGCCAGAACGTGCAGGTGCCCGCCGGGCAAATCGGCCAGCCGCCGAACCGCGCCGGGCAGTCGTTCCAGCTCACCGTGACGACCCTCGGGCGCTTGAAGGACGCGGCCGAGTTCGAAGGGATCGTCGTGAAGGCCGGCGCCGAGGGGCAGATCGTCTACCTCCGCGATGTGGCCCGCGTCGAACTCGGCGCCCAGTCGTACGACTCGTTCAACGAGCGCAACGGCATGGAGGCGGCGAACATCCTCATCTACCAACTGCCGGGGTCGAACGCGCTCGACGTGGCCAAGGACGTCCGCGCGGCGATGGCGAAGATCGAGCCGACGCTCCCCGAAGGCGTCGAGTACTCCATCCCCTTCGACACGACGAAGTTCGTCGATTCCGCGATCACCGAAGTCTACTGGACGCTCCTCGAAGCCGGGGCGCTCGTGCTCATCGTCATCCTCGTCTTCCTCCAGAGCTGGCGGGCGCTGCTCGTCCCCGCCACCACCGTGCCCGTCACGATCATCGGAGCCTTCGCCTTCATGCCCTTCATGGGTTTCTCCATCAACCTGCTCACGCTCTTCGGGCTGATCCTCGCCATCGGCATCGTCGTGGACGACGCCATCGTGATCGTCGAGAACGCGTCGCACCACATCGAGAACGGCCTCTCGCCGCGGAATGCCACCATCAAGGCGATGGAGGAGGTGACCGGCCCCGTCATCGCCATCACCTTCGTGCTCATGGCGGTCTTCTTGCCGACGGCGTTCATGAGCGGCATCACCGGTCAGCTCTACCGGCAGTTCGCGCTCACCATCGCCGCGACCGCGTTCATCAGCGCCATCAACGCCCTCACGCTGAAGCCGGCCCAGTGCGCCACCTGGCTGAAGCCGCGCACGGGCGGACCGAACTTCTTCACGCGGGCCTTCGACTTCGTCTACAAGCCCATCGAAGCGGCCTACGCCTGGTCGATCCGCCAACTCATCAAAGTCTGGTGGGCGGCGCTGCTCGTCTTCCTCGCCCTTGCGATCTTGGCCGGCTGGTCGTACCGCCGCACGCCGACCGGCTTCCTGCCGCCGGAGGATCAGGGCTACGTCATCATCGCCGTGCAGCTCCCGGACGGCGCCTCGCTGGAGCGCACGAAGGAAGTGGTGCAGAAGATGAACCTCGTCTTCGAAGCGAACGCCAAGAAGGGGGGCGCCGAAAGCTGGTTCGTCCTCGGCGGCTTCTCGCTGCTCGACGGCACGCAGGCCCCCAATGGCGCCACGGCATTCGTCGCTTGGACCGACTGGTCGAAGCGGACGACGCCCGAGATGCAGCAGGAGGCGCTCGTGGCGGAGCTGCAGCGCGAGCTGTCCAAGATCGGCGAGGCCTTCACGCTCGTCATCGTGCCTCCCTCCATCCAAGGACTGGGTGTCGCCGGCGGATTCCAGATGCAGATCGAAGACCGCGAGGGCGTCGGCGCCGACCTGCTCATGGAGCGGACCCAGGCGGTGATCGCTGAGGCCAAGAAGCGGCCCGAGATCGACCCCAAGATCGCATCGACTTACCGCGCCGGCGTGCCGCAGATCTACCTGAACATCGACCGCGTGAAGGCCGAGAAGATGGGCGTGCCCATCAGCGACGTCTTCGCCGCGCTCCAGGCGAACATCGGCTCGGTCTACGTCAACGACTTCAACAAATTCGACCGCACCTTTCAGGTACGCGTGCAGGCCGACTCCAGGTTCCGCACCGATCCGAGCCTGCTGCGCAAGCTCGAGGTGCGCAACCGGACCGGCGGCCGCGTCCCGCTCGCCACTCTCATGGGCATCGAGACGCGGCTCGGGCCGCAATCGGTGACGCGCTACAATCTCTACCCGACCGCGAGCATCAACGGCGGCGCCGCGCCGGGGGTCAGCTCCGGGGAAGCGTTGAAGGTCATGGAAGAAGTCGGGGCGAAGGAGCTGCCGCGCTCGATGGGCTCCGATTGGACCGGCATCGCCTTCCAAGAGAACCGCGTCAGCGGCGAGGCGACCGTCGTCTTCGGCCTCGCCGTGCTGCTCGTCTACCTCGTGCTCGCCTTCCTCTACGAGAGCTGGCTGCTGCCGTTCGCCGTGATCCTCGTCGTGCCGCTCGGGCTGCTCGGGGTCGTCGCGGCCGTGAGCTACCGCGGCACCGACAACAACGTCTACACCCAGATCGGCATCGTGCTCATCATCGCGCTCGCCAGCAAGAACGCGATCCTCATCGTCGAGTTCGCGCGCGAACTGCGCCTGAAGGGGCGAAGCGTGCGCGACGCGGCCCTCGAAGCGGCCCGCATGCGCTTTCGCCCCATCGTGATGACGAGCTTCGCGTTCATCTTGGGCGTGGCGCCGCTCGTCTGGGCCACCGGCGCCGGCGCCGCGAGCCGCCGCGCGCTCGGCACCGCCGTCTTCGGCGGCATGATCACCTCGACGGTGCTCGCCGTCTTCTTCGTGCCGGTCTTCTACGTCGCCATCCAGGGATTGATCGAGCTGATCAACGGCTCGCCGAAGCCGCTCCCCGACGAGCCCGCTACGCCGGCGATCCCCGCAGCGACGCGATGAACGCCCGCACCTCGGGGCTCGGCTCCTCGCCCCGGCGCAGCAGCACCCCGGAGTGGATCGGCGGGATCTGGCCGCCGAGGCTCTTCACGCCGACCTTCCGACCGAGCGTCACCGAGCCGTCCGGCATCAGCGGGACCACCGAGACGCCCAGGCCCGCTTCGACCATCCGCACCGCGATCTCCGTCGTCGTCATCTCCATCGCCACCAGCGGAGAGAGGCCCTCCGCGTGGAAGGCGTCCATCACGTGCTGCCGGCCGGTCGAGCCGCGCTCGAACACGATCAGCGGCGTCGCGGCGAGGTGCGCCAGCTTGAGCCGGGGCTTCTTCAGCAGCGGGTGGCGCGGCGGGGCGATCAGGCTCCAGTCGAGCGAGAAGAGGTGGGTGTAGTCGAGTTCGCCCCCAGATTCGTAGGGCGCGGCCACGCCGAGATCGACATCGGGATTGCGGAGGAGGGCCGCTTCCACCTCCACCTCGGAGAGGGTCGAGAGGCGGACGCGCACACCCGGATTCGACGCTTGGAATCGCCGGACGGCACCGATGATCACATAGAGGATCAGGTACTCGGTCGCGGCGATGTGGACCTCGCGCGGCCCGGCGGTGCCGAAGAGTTCTCCCATCTGCCGGGCGCGTTCGAGGAAGGCCCGGGCGTGCGGCAGGAACGCCTCGCCCTGCGGCGTGAGCGGCGAGCGCAGCCGCCGGCCGCGGCTCTTGTGGTACAGCTCGACGCCGAAGCGCTTCTCGAGCGCGAGCAGCCGATTCCGCAGCCCCTGCTCGGTGACGTGCGACTCCGCCGCGGCTTCGCGCAGGCTCCCGCGCCGGGCGAGTTCGACGAACGCCGCGACCTGCTCGGTCGACACGGAAGGAATGGTCGAGGACACGATCGCCTCCGGAGTCCACCGGCGGTCGGGCCGGCCGGCCGGCGGACCCGACGAAATGAGTTCGGGAGAAACACCCCCACCCCCCTCCGAACTCAATTGAGTTCTGCCGAACTCATTTCGGAAGCGGGCCGGACAACTATTAAACAGTAATTCGCGTGATGAAATCAACAACAAACAACTTTTGACTGTCCGGGGCACACCGTAGGATGCGAAAAGCATCGCGAGCAGTTCCGATGCATCTCTCCGGGGAGGATCGGGCCATGAATCTCTTTCGAAGCCGATTCGATTTGTTCTGCGGTGCCTTGACCGCACTGATGATCGGGGCGAATGCCGCAGCCGCGG
Organism: Fimbriiglobus sp.; assembly: GCA_043774415.1. GTDB lineage: Bacteria > Planctomycetota > Planctomycetia > Gemmatales > Gemmataceae > JALHQU01. Next base: position 10,297 of record JAYVTJ010000094.1, read on the forward strand.
AGCCCGAAAAGTACACCGTCCACGAGTGGGGCACCTTCAGCACCTTCTCCGGCTCCGACGGGAAGAATCTGAAGTTTCACCCGAACGACCGCGACCTGCCGGCGTTCGTGCACAGCAATCGCCGCGACCTCAAAGGCGGGCCGGCCGATGTCCTCGTCAGCCTCGAAACGCCCGTGCTCTACTTCTACAGTGACCGCGATCGGACCGTTTCGGTGCAAGTCGATTTCCCCAAGGGCGCCATGACCGACTGGTACCCGCAGGCCAGTCGGCCGCCGACGCACAGCCTGCGCTGGGACGGCATCAAGGTGCTCGCGAAGGATCGCCCGAAGCTGCCGGGCGAAGGCGAGAAGGGCCGCTACTTCGCGGCGCGGGGGACGGATGCGCTTCCGCTCGAAGTCGCCGAGAACGACAAGCGCCAAGTCGAGAAGTTTCTCTTCTACCGCGGCGTGGGCGATTTCGTGATGCCTTACACAGTCAGCGCCCGCGGGGCCGGATCGTTCGACGTGAAGAACGCGAGCAAGAGCGCCGTGCCGGCCTTCGTGCTGCTGCGCGTGCAGGATCGCAAGGTCTCGTTCGAGAAGTTCGGCAAGCTCGATGCCGGCGCCGAAGTTCGCGTGGAAGAGCCCAAGGCGGTTTCGACGACCGAGAAACTCGGCGACGCGGTCGCGGCTCTGCTGGTCGAACAGGGGCTGTACGAAAAGGAGGCCCGCGCCATGGTGAAGACCTGGAGTGCCGACTGGTTCGGCGAAGACGGCATCCGCGTGCTCTACCTCGTCGCGGAGCCGCAGACGGCGGAGTTCCTGCCGATGAAGATCGAGCCGAAGCCCGAGAAGATGGTGCGCGTGATGGTCGGACGGCACGACGTGCTGACGCCCGAGCGCGAGAAGGAAATCGACGCACTCGTGAAGCGCGTGAACGGCGATTCGAATCCTGATGCCAAGGTTGCGGATGAGGCGCTGGGCAAGCTCGGACGCTACCGCTGGGCGTCGCAGCACGCGTCCGAAGCGCGGATCCAAGCGGGCGCCCGCCGCGAACGCTAGAGCAGTGTCATGATCTTCGTAGCGGAAGTCGCCAGACTTCCGACTTCGCAAAAGCCGGAAGTCT
>JAYVTJ010000095.1:0-2507 GCA_043774415.1 Fimbriiglobus sp.
GCCGGAGCTGTCGGATGTGCTTACGCAGCAGTACCTGAGCCACTTGCAAACGTCGCGCCACCTCGCCCCGTCTCCCCCGGCGGCTCCGTGATCTCCTACCAAATCCGGCACATCACGACGTACACGTACACCGAGCCGGTGTCGCTCTGCCAGAATGTGGCCCGGCTCATCCCGCGCGATTGCGATACGCAGACCTGCGAGCGATCCGAGCTGTCGGTCGAACCGGAACCGGCGGTCCTCGATCACTCGGTCGATCACTTCGGCAACCCGGTGACATACTTCTCGATCCAAGTGCCGCACCGCGAATTGCGCATCGAAGCGATTCACCGCGTGACCCTTTCGGAGCGATCCATTCCGAATGCTTCGCGGACGATACCCTGGGATGCCCTCGGCGAATCGCTCTTCCGGGATCGCGGCGAGCCCGGATTGCTCGCGGCCCAGTTCCGGTTCGACTCGCGCTACGTGCAAGCGGCCGGCGAATACGCCGAGTATGCGCGGCCATCGTTTCCGCCCGGTCGCCCGGTGCTCGAAGCGGGCCTCGACCTGACGCGACGCATCTTCGGCGACTTCGCCTACGACCCGCGCGCCACGACCGTGACGACACCGACGCGGGATGTGTTCCGAACGCGCCGCGGCGTCTGCCAAGATTTCGCCCACTTCCAGTTGAGCTGCCTGCGCTCGCTCGGCGTGCCGGCGCGGTACGTCAGCGGCTACCTCTCGACGGTGCCGGCGCCCGGCAAGCCGCGGCTCATCGGCGCCGATGCGTCTCACGCTTGGATCTCGGTCTACTGCGGAGATGCGGGTTGGATCGACCTCGATCCGACGAACAATCAGACTCTGACAGATCGGCACATCGTGCTGGCATGGGGCCGCGATTACGACGACGTCAGCCCGGTGAAGGGGGTGATTCTCGGCGGCGGTCAGCACAAGGTGGCGGTGTCGGTCGATGCGAGAATTGCGGAGTCGTGACCGGCGATCCCCAAGTTCAACCTTCCAGATCCCTGCGCCGCACGAGTCCGCGATCCCCGGCTCCGGAAGTCAGCCCGTAGATCCCCGATGCTTCGAGCGTTTCGCCCGGTGTCAGCCGGCAACTGCGCTGTTTGAGTTCCGCCGCGAGGAATTGGGCGCTCAGACACGCCGCGCACGACAGGGAATACGTCTTCAATTCGCGCGTGGTGCCGTCGCTCCACGCGGCCGCGATCTTGAACTGCGCCGGCGTCTCGCACTCGGCCCAACTGCAAATCACGGGATAGCTCGGCATCGCCTGCATGGTAGCGCTCTCAGCCGGCGGGATAGGGCGGCGACTGACCTTGGATCTCGGCGAGGGCGTTCATCGCCGCCCGGATTTCCGCGTCCTTCTTGTTCCGATCCCAGACCGGCTCGTAGCGGACGCCGTCGATCTCCGCGGCGACCTTGAAACACTTGTCGTGATCCGGACCCTGCTCGTCGAGGATCACGTAGCGGGGCGTGCTGCCGAAGTCGCGCTGGGCCACCTGCTGGAGTTCGGACTTGGAATTGCCCCCGAGCGATTCGCGGGCGATCCGCTCGATCTCGGGGCCGATGAAGCGGAGGATGAACGCTTTGGCCCCGTCGTAGCCGCCGTCGAAAAAGATCGCCGCGACGAGCGCTTCGAAGACGTCGGCCAAGATGTTCGGCGGCACTTCGCCGTGCTGGTTCATCCCTTTGCCGAGGAACAGGAACTCGCCCAGGCCCACCGCCCGGCTGAACTGCGCGCAGGTCTTGCGGCTCACCACGACCGACTTCACCTTCGTGAGGTCGCCCTCCTGAAAATCGGGGAAGCGGCCGTAGAGCTGCTCGCAGGTCACGAGGCCGAGGACGCTGTCGCCCAGGAACTCCATGCGCTCGTTCGAACCCCCGCGCGTGTTCGCGCCGGACGTGTGCGTGAGCGCGGCGCGGAGCAATTCGGGTCGCTGGAAGCGGTAGCCGATGGCGGTCTGGCAATCTTCGAGCACGGCCGATTCGCGGGAACCGGGCCGGACGGCGGAAGCGGACATAGATCGCACGGAAGGTTGGATTGATGCACCTCCCCAAAATAAGCCGAGGGCGGAGGTGAGTCAATACGTCGCCCCGGCGGGGGCGCCACCGGATTTGGGCACTCGGAATGATTCCTCCGGAGAGTGTGCCACCCCCCCTCCGGAACAATACGGACGAATCGGACGAAATCACTTCACTACGGCGCATTTCGGCAGAGCCGTTTGCAATTCCTTGACGCCGGCCTGAGTGGTTTTGCACCCCTGCAAGTTCAAGTAAGTCAGCGTTTTGATCTCGCGCAGTTCCGCGAGGCCGGCATCGGTCACGGGCGTTCCGAAGAGGGTCAAGCTCGCGAGCTTGGGAAGGGCTTTCAAATCTTTCAAGTCCGCGTCCGTCACATTGGCGTAGCGGAGGTCGAGCCGGATCAATTGCTCCGAGCCGGCCAACTCTTTGAGTCCGCCGCCGCCGACGATCTTGGACCCCATCAGAGTCAGGCCCTTGAGCTTCTTCAGCCC
>JAYVTJ010000096.1:0-5991 GCA_043774415.1 Fimbriiglobus sp.
GACGAGGGCGACGGCCGCCGCGAGGGCGAGCAGCGCGGACAGGGAGAACGCTTTCATCGGAGTCCTTTCGAGAGTGCGAAGGGGAGCCCTCACCGCGAAATGCGGATGAGCTTCACTTCGAAGATGAGGTCGGTGTTGGGGGGGATTTTGCCGTCCCCGCCCCCTTGAAGGCCGTATGCGAGCGCGCTGGGGATGTCCAGCCGGCGGATGCCCCCAACTTTCATGCCGGCGAGGCCGCGCGTCCAGCCGGGGATGACCTGCGTCAGTTTGAATTCGGTGGGCTTGTTCCGCTGGACGCTGCTGTCGAAGATGAAGCCGTCGGGGCGCCAGCCGGTGTAGTGCCAGCTTCCGCTGTCGGCGGTCGCGATGCTCTCCTCGCCTTCGCCCGTCTTGACCTCCCAGACTTTGAGACCTTCGCCGATGTCCCGCCACTCGGCGCCGCCCGTCGCGGGCTTATCCAAGCTCAGCCCGTCGGTGCTCTCGGGGATTTGGGCGATCATCTTGAGGCCGTGGGGAATCGGCGGCGCGATGCCGTTGCCGGGCTTCGACGGCTCCGCATCCGGCGACGACTGCCCGACGATGAGGGCCACGACCACGACGATCGCCGCGACGGCGAGGGCCGGGATCAGAATCTGGAGCATCTTGTCCTTTTCCATGCACCACCCTGCGGGACCGGAGCGGATCAGAACGGGCATTATAGACGCGGGCCGGCGGGCGGCACGGTTGCGATTCGGAACCGCGCCGGCTAGGATGCCTCCACCTTCCGCGGAGCCATCCCATGCGTCCCCTCACCGCTGCGATCCTCATCCTGTTTTCGGGTGCGGGGCTCGCTTCCGCCGATGATCTGGCCGACGCCGAGCGCGCCTACAAGGCCAAGGACTACGCGAAGGCCCCCGAACTCGCCGCCGCAGCGTCCAAGGCCGACCCCAAAAGCACGGACGCGCTTCAACTGCTCGGCTCGGCCCAACTCGGGCTGCGCGACAACGCCGCCGCAGTCGACACTTTCACGGCTCTCCTCAAGCTCGATCCCAAGGATAGCGGCGCCCGCGACCGCTGCGGCGATGCCCACCTCAAGCTCGGCAAGTTCACCGAAGCCGTCGCCGACTACGACGCCTTCCTCAAGGACAAGCCGAAGTTCGCGCCCGAGCACTGGCGCCGCGGCATCGCCCTCTACTACGCCGCGAAGTTCGAAGACGGCGTGAAGCAGTTCGAGACGCACAAGACCGTGAACCCCGAGGACGTGGAGAACGCCGCGTGGCACTACCTCTGCAACGTAAAGGTCGCGGGCAAGGAGAAGTCGCAGAAGGCGCTGATCGACGTGACCCAGGACACCCGCGTGCCGATGGCCGAGATCCAGAAGCTCTACGCCGGGAAACTGAAGCCCGAGGATGTGCTGGCCGCGGCCGAGAAGACGAAGGCGGACACGGCCCTCGGCAAGTCGGCCCGCTTCTACGCGAACCTGTACGTGGCGCTCTGGTACGACGCGGAAGGAGAGCCCAAGAAAGTGCGGACGCACCTGACGGACGCCGTGGAGAAGTACAAGATCGGCGACTACATGTGGGACGTGGGCAACGCCCATCTCCTGATGCTGAAGGCGAAGGACAAGAAGTAACCCCCGTGGCACAGAGGGGAAGGGGATTTTCACCGCAGAGAAAGAAGAGGACGCGGAGAGAGGGACATAGAATCGAGGCAATATTGGCCGAGACACGTTCGCTCGTGATCGGCGCCATTTTCGGATCTTCTCCGCGTCCTCTTCGTCCTCTGCGGTGAAAATCTGTTTCTTCGTCTTGCACTGTGCCTCTGTGCCTCTGTGGTTAATTCCTAAACTGACCCGACGATGGCCATTCTGAATATCGGCTGGACGGAGCATCCGCCGGAGGCGTTCACCGGGGGTGCGGTCACCGTCGGCAACTTCGACGGCGTCCACCGCGCGCACCACCAGCTCGTCGCCGTGACCCGCGAGGAAGCCCGCCGCGCGGGTGGGCCCGCCGTCGTCGTCACGTTCGATCCGCCGCCGCTCGCACTGCTCAACCCCGCCGCCGCGAAGCAACCGCTTACCACTTCGGCCGACCGCTTCGCCCTGCTGCAAGCCGCCGGGGCCGAACGCGTCGTCGTATTGAGAACCGAAGCCGCGCTGCTCGCGCTCTCGCCCGAGGCCTTCTTCGAAGATGTGCTGATCGGGCTGTTCGATGCGAAAACAGTCGTCGAAGGGTACAACTTCCGGTTCGGCCGCAACCGCGGCGGCGACACAAACCTGCTGCGCGAACTCAGCACCGCCGCGGGCCGGCGCTTCGTCGAAGTGCCGCCGCTGCTCGAAGATGCCGAGGCCATTTCGAGCAGCCGCATCCGCTCGGCCCTGCTCGCGGGAGATGTGACCGCCGCCGCGCGCTGGCTCGGCCGGCGCTATGCGATCACCGGCACCGTCGTCGCGGGAGTCCAGCGCGGCCGCACCATCGGCTTCCCCACAGCCAACCTCGGCGGCGTCGCGACGCTGCTGCCGAAGGACGGCGTCTACGCGGTTCGCGTGCTGCTGGAGGATGCGGAGTTCGCCGGGGCCGCGAACATCGGCCCGAACCCGACCTTCGGCGAAACGGCCCAGAAGTTCGAAGTGCATCTTCTGGACTTCGCCGAAGACCTCTACGGGCAGACGCTGAAGGTGGAGTTCGCCGCCCGGCTGCGCGAGACGCGCGCGTTCGCATCGGTCGATGGACTGAAAGCGCAGTTGGAGCAGGACGTGACGCTGGCGCGAGCCGCGGCGGATGAATGAACGGACCCGAATCGACCATCGCCCCCGGCCGCTATCGGCACTTCAAGGGGAACGAGTACGAGGTGATCGGCGTGGCCCGCAGCAGCGAGACGCAGGAGCCGTTCGTCGTCTACCGCGCGCTTTACGGCGACGGCGGATTGTGGATCCGCCCGCTGACCCTGTTCGCCGAAACCGTAGAGCGCGACGGCGTGACGGTGCCGAGGTTCGAGAGACTCGGTCGGAACTGCCCGCGCGAGGATGATGGGCGTCTCGTCTCGACGCCGGACCCCATCCCCGAGCCGTCCTAGCTGTGGTGCTTCAACGCATCTTTCACCTGCGTGGCCGCTTTGGCCAAGTCGTGCTCCGCCTTCGCGATGTGGCCGCCCTTCATCAGCTTTTCCGCCGCCGACAAATCCTTCAGCGCCGCGGTGAGGTGCGAGTGGTGGTGCTTGTGCAGCGTCGGGCTGTTCGCGTGGTGCTTCATCGCCGCGTGGATCTGCTGCATCGCGGCGGCCGCGGCCTGCTCCGCTTGCTGGACGCTGCCGGCTTTGGCGGCGGCGTGGGCCGCGTGGATGTCCTTGAGGGCCGCTTCGAGGTGCTGCTTGTGGGCCGCGTGCGCCGCGGCGCTGTGCGTGCCGCCGATCGCCCCTTTGATGCCGACGGCTGCCGGAGCGAGCCCGGCGAACGCGAATGCGACCGCCGCGGCGAGCAGGAACTTGGACATGGCCGATCCTCCGAAAGACGTGGGTGAAGGTGCGATTCCAGACGGTTGTCGTCGGGAATCTGAAGCACTCAACACGGCACTCGGAGGATTTGTTTCGGGGCCGCGCGGGGAAATCGCGGGATTGTATTCCTCCCCATCACGGTGGTCGTCGGGCGCTCACTTCCGCTTCTTTTTGCCCTTCTTCTCCGGCTCCGAGTTCCGATGCGGCTTCTTCTTCGCCGGCTTCGGGCGCTCGTCGCCTCCGATCGCCGGCGGCTTGCCGACGAGGCGGAAGTCGAGCATGCGCTTCTGCAAATCGACGCGGCCCACCTCGACGATCACGCGATCCCCGAGCCGCAGTCGCACTTGAGTGCGACCGCCGTACAGACTGCGCGACGACTCGTCGAAGGTGTAGTGGTCCTCCTTCATCGACGCGACGTGAACCAACCCCTCGGCGGGAAACTCCTCGGCCTGCGCGAAGAAGCCGTAGTCCGTCACGCCCGTGATGACGGCCGTGAGTTTCAGCCCCGTGCGGGTGCTCAGGTGCTGGAGCAATTTCAGCTTCACCAGTTCGCGCTCGGCCGCCTCCGCGCGGCGTTCCATCTTCGAGCAGTGGTCGCCGAGGATCACGAGTTCGCCGAGGTCGGCCGAAGCGCGGCCCGTGCGGATCCAGCGGTCGAGCAAGCGGTGGACTTGCAAGTCCGGATAGCGGCGGATCGGCGATGTGAAGTGGCAGTAGTCGAGGCTTGCGAGCGCGTAGTGCTGATCCTGAATCGGCGAGTAGGTCGCCTGCTTGAAGCTGCGCAGCAGCGCGTAGTGGATCGCGGCGCGCTCGGGCTTGTCGGCCGTCGCCTTCAGCAAGCGCTGGAGCTCGAAGCGATCCTGCGAGCGGGCCATGGGGTACCCGAGCAGCGCGGCGAAGTTCGCGAACTCGATCAGCTTTTCCTCGCTGGGCGCCGGGTGGACGCGCCGCAGGAACGGCACGTTCGACCGCGAGAAGTGCTCGGCCACGGCCTCGTTCGCCGCGAGCATGCACTCCTCGATCATGCGATGGCTGATGTCGTTCACGGCGAAGTGCGCCCCGCTCATCCGGCCGTCGGCGTCGTAGTCGAGCACCGCTTCGGGCATGTTCAGTTCGAGGCTGCCGCGCCGCTCGCGCTTCTTGCGCAAGCGGAGCGCGAGGTCGCGCATCCGTTCGAGCGTCGCCACGATGTCCGCTTCGGGAAGTTCGCCGGTGCGCTCCGCCGCGGGCTTGTCCAGTTCCGCGAGGAACGCCGACACCTGCTCGTAGCTGAAGCGCCGGCGGGCGCGGATGGCCCCGTTGAAAAAGCGCACGTCGGCCTTCTGCCCCTTCGCGTCGTACTCGATCTGCACCGTCTTGACGTAGCGCAGTTTCCCCTGCTGGAGGCTCGCCAGCCCGTTCGAGATCACCTCCGGGAACATCGGGATGACCTTCTGCGGCAGGTAGACGCTTGTGGCCCGCTTGCGCGCTTCTGTGTCGAGCGCTCCGCCCGAAGTCACGAAGTGCGCCACGTCGGCGATGTGAACCGTGAGGACCGTGTGCCCGGTCTTCTCGTCGAGTTCCACGCTTACCGCATCGTCGAAATCGCGGGCGTCGACGGGGTCGATGGTGATGACGAGATCGCCGGTGAAGTCGGTGCGGTCGCCGACGGTTTCGGTGAACGCATCGGCCTGGGCGCGGGCCTCGTTCAATGCCGCTTCCGGGAACTCCTCCGGCAATCCGAAGGCGCGGATGATCGTGAGGAGGTCCACACCCGGCTGACTGAGCGGGCCGAAGACTTCGGTGATGACCCCCTCGCCGCGATCTTCCGAAGTGGGGAAGCGCACGAGGTCGATCTGCACTTTGTCCTGCGGGCGGACGCCCTTCGCACCGGGGTCGCCGACGGCGATGGAGTGCGCGAAGACGATGCCGTCGACTTTGACGTAGCCTTCGCCGTCGCGCTCGAAGTAGGTGCCGACGAACGTCCGCGTGGCGCGCTCGAGCACCCGGACGATCTCGCCGCTGGCGTTGGCCATCTTCCCCGCTTTGCGGAGCAGCTTCACCTGCACGCGGTCGCCGGACGACGCATCGAGTTCGCGCCCCTCGCGGATGGCGATGTCGGGCTGCGGCAGTTCGCCCGCTTTCGGATCGAGCCGGACGTAGCCCGGCCCAGCATTGGTGCGCCGGTAGGTGCCGACAACCGTGCCGTGAGCGTCTTCGGCGATGAGGGTCGAACCGCCGCCGACGCGGATGCGGCCATCGCGGATGAGTTCGCGCAGGGCCGTGCGGAAGGCGGGGTAATCCTGCTCGGGAACGGCGAGGCGCTTCGCGAGTGCCTTCGGCTTCACGGGGCTGTAGCTCGGCCGGCCGAGGAGATCGAGGATGCGGGTGGAAAGGTCGGGCATAGAAGGATTTTTTCCGGTTCCCCCTCTCCGCTTCGGAGAGGGGGTTAGGGGGTGAGGTCTGCGGCCTGTCGCGGTGCGCACTCCACCGATGCACGGGGAGACCTCACCCCCCGGCCCCCTCTCCGAAGCGGAGAGG
>JAYVTJ010000097.1:0-2656 GCA_043774415.1 Fimbriiglobus sp.
ATCCCGCCCGTGAGGTTGACGAGGATGACCGACTTCGCCTTCCCCGTCGATGCAGCGCCGACGCGGGTCGGAATGCCGAGACCGATGGCCGCACCCGCACCGACACCGACTCGCAAAAAATTCCGGCGGACGAGTTGCGGCATGCTGGATACCGAGTGGAAGCGGGCGGGATCGACAAGCATATGATACGTTGAGAGCACACCCTTCCGCAACCCGCCAATTGACCCGTCCCGATATCTGTGCGAAACTGCTCACCTCGCCGTCCGACGCTTTCCGAGGCTCTGCTCGTGCCGACTCCGCCTCCGCAATCTTCCGGACGTTTCCGGGGCCTCTCCCGCCGCGAGATGGTTCAGATCGGTTTCAGCGGCGCCCTCGGTCTGAGCTTGCCGGGCGTGCTGCGGGCGAGTCCGTCCCGCGTCGCCGATTCGTGCATTGTGATCTTTTTGAACGGCGGGCCGAGTCACCTCGACATGTGGGACATGAAGCCCGACGCCCCGGCCGAGGTGCGCGGCGAATTCAAACCGAAGCCCTCCTCCGTCCCCGGCGTCCAGATCTCCGAGCATCTCCCGCTGCTGGCGAAGCAGATGCACCGCTGCACGCTCGTGCGATCGGTTCACCACAGCGTGAACAACGCGCACGCGGCCGCGGTCTACTGCGCTCTCACCGGCCACGACCGCGGCGAGAAAGGTGGCGGCGCCGCTCCGACCGATCACCCGTCCATCGGCTCCGTCTTCGGGATGCGCCGGCCGCCCGCCTCCGCGATGGTGCCCTACGCCGTGCTGCCGTACATCACGAAGGAGGGCGCCGGCGGCCCACCGCAACCCGGCTTCACCGGCGGCTGGCTCGGTCGCCAGCAGGATCCGCTCTTCGTGCTGCGCGATCCGAATGCCACCGACTTCAAAGTGCCCGAACTGGCGCTCTCGGAAGAGATGCTGAGCGGTCGCATGCACGGGCGGCAAGAGTTGCTCCGCTCTTTGGGCAGCCCCGCCAAGAAGGATTCCGCGTCGGCCGAGTTGGACGTCCTCCAGCGCAAGGCCTTCGACCTGCTCACGACGCCGGCGATGCAGCGGGCGTTCCAGATCGACCGCGAAGCGTCGAAAGTCCGCGATGCCTACGGCCGCAACATCTACGGTCAAAGCGTCCTGCTCGCCCGGCGGCTGATCGAAGCGGGGACGCGCGTCGCCTGCGTTTCGTGGGCGCCCGATGCCAACGCGACGTGGGACACGCACGGGGGGAACTTCAAGAAGCTGAAGGAGAACCTGTTGCCGGCGCTCGACGCGGCAGTTTCGAGCCTGCTGAACGACCTCGCGGAGCGGGCGATGCTCGAGCGCACCCTCGTAGTCGTGATGGGAGAATTCGGACGGAGCCCGAAGATCAATAAAGCCGATGGGGGCCGCGATCACTGGAACTTCTGCTACAGCCTGCTGATGGCGGGCGGCGGGCTCAAAGCGGGCTACGTCCACGGGGCGAGCGATTCCATCGGCGGGCGCCCGAGCAGTCAGCCCGTGACCCCGGCCGACATCGTCGCGACGATCTACCGGTGCCTCGGATTGGCGGCCGACCTCGAACTGCGGGACAGCTTGAATCGCCCCACTCAGTTGGTGCCGTGGGGCAGCGCGATCCCCGAATTGCTCGCGGTATGATCATTCCCCGCTTCAGTGTTTCGACGCGGTCGGTTCGCCCAGGAGCGTCCGGCTCGCTTCGTGGCGCGAGTTCATCCACGGCTGCGGGAAAAGCCCCCCGACGAAAATGATCGCGGCGAGGACGAGGATCGCGGCGCGCTCGGCCGCGCTCACGGGCAGTTCCGTCGGGCTCGCGTGGCGGTGGCCGGTGAAGAGCGACCAGTAGGCCCGCATCACGGCGATGCCGTTCAGGCCCGAGACTACGATGACGACGAGCCCGATCCAGAGGTTCGATTCGATCGTGCCGTCGATCAGCAGTTCGGCCGAGACGAAGCCGAGCGTGCCGGGGAAACCGACGCAGGCGAGGGCGGTCATCAGGAATCCGATGGCGAGCATCGGTGAGCGGTGGTAAAGCCCGTGGAACCGATTCAGCGGCAGCCGCCCGTGCCGGGCTTCGACGGCCCGCAGCACGACCGTCAGCCCGCCGGCCGAGAGCATCACCGAGAACCAGAGTGCCAGTGCCCCCGTCACGCTGATCGGCGTGTGCACTTCGAGGCCGATGAGGACGAGCGACGAGAAACTCACGAACAGGTGGGCGAAGAACCGCCGCGTCTCCGTCTGCACGATGGCCATGCCGCTGGAGTAGACGGCCGTGGCCAGCGAAATGACCGTGACGACGCCGAGGAGCCACGGCGGGGCGATCGGGACCGCGAGCCGCACGGCCACGTACGCCCCGAGCATCGGGGTGACAAAGAGCGTCGCGGAGCTGAACGAGCCGTTCTCGATGAGATCGAGGATCCAAACGTGCGCGGGAATGACGCCCGATCGGATGAGCACCGCGACGATGAGCGCCACGGCCCCGGCGTCGGTGTTGCCCGCGCCGACGAGCGCCCAGCCCATGGCGAGGAGCGCCGCGAACGGGATCATGTGCAGGAGGTAGATCGCCGTCGGCTTCCGGGCGAACTTCAGATCGAAGAACGGGGGGATGCAGATCGCCACGCTGAGGCCGATGAGGAGCCAGGGTTCGCAGCAGG
>JAYVTJ010000098.1:0-3925 GCA_043774415.1 Fimbriiglobus sp.
AACTCAGCCACTCGGGCTTGCTCTCGAACGGCTTCGCCAAGCTCGGGCACTACTTCACACCGTTCCAGACGTACGTCATGAAGCAGGCCGAGAGCGAAACGTCGAAGTTCACGACGCTCGTCGGGCTGATGGTGCTGGAGCGCGAAGCGGCGTACAAGGCCGATCGGCCGACGCAATCGGGGCTGTTCGTTTACCAGTTCGAAGCGCTCTGCCGGAATCGATTGGGCTACGACGGCGGACTCGACGCGATCGGCGGCGATCCGTTTTACGATTCGGAGTGGAAGAAGTACGCGGAACTCGTGCGGAGGCAGGTCGGCATCATCGACTTCGCGAACCTCGTCTACCTGCGCTCGGAATATTATCTGATCGAGCAGCGCCGGCGTTCGCCGGGGTACGAGCCGCCGCTGGTGCCGCTCTTCGCGGAGCGCGAGGGGAAGATCGCGAAGGCGAGCCTGGGCCGCGATCCGCTCTTCCTGTTCGCGGCGCTGCAGCGGCAGTTGAATTACCCGGAGGTGCCGCGGGCGCGGCCGCGCGAGGACATCGCGGCGAAGTTCGATCAGTTCGACGTGAAGATCCGCGAGATGGAAGCGCGCATCCGGATGCTGGAATCGGAGGCGCGCGGCACGTTCGACCCGACGCAGTTCGGCAAGCCCGATATTTTGAAGGACCTGCCGGAGATCGGGTGAGTTACTTGCTGCTTGCTTCGAGCAGGTCGGCGTAGGACCGATATAGCTTGATGATAGCCAAAGCCTGGTGGGGTGTGACGACGTCGCTGGTCTTGGGTGAGAGATCGAGATTGATCGGGGCGACTTTGAAGAAAGTCGATGTCTGTGCGACCTGCTTGCCGACGGCGGTGCTTTCGAGACTTCTCAGATCTTTGTTGTACTGTTCCACGTTATAGCTCGGGTACTTGGCGACTGAATCCGCGATCCGTCGAAGCTCGACGATGAACACTTTCATCTCCAGCTTGCTCTTATCCGAAGCTCGTTGCGCATCATCTATATCACCGAGCGCTGTCAGAAGCTTAACTTCGTAACTGGAAAGCTGCACTCGGGCCTGTTCATCCGCTATGGCTTTGTCCAGATCTTGAACTCGGGACAGTTTGCGTTCAGCATCCCGCTTTCTCAACATCTTGATCGTCTTTGCGTTCTCGGCGAGTGCGACGCGCGTCCGCTCGTCGAAGAGCGCTCTGTTGACCGCCTCTTCGATTGCAATTTTGCATGCGGCATTCGCGAGTGCGGGCTTGTCCAGCAAAAATGCGCCGAGGGCGTTCCGCTCTGCGAGCGCTTGCGCAGCTTGTGCCCTCGCCCGCTCGGTCTCCGCGTTGGCCCGCACCGTCTCAGCTTGGGCCCGCACCAGCTCCGCTTTCGCGCGCACCTCCTCGGCTTTCGCCCGCTCGAGTTCGGCTTTGAGCGCGTTATCGTTCTCGCCGAACGCAACTCCGCCGCTCGAACAGATGGCAAGTATCAGCAACGCGATCCGCATCATCGGAAGACTCCATGAGCCAGAGGGGTATGCTTTTAGAATGACCGGCTCGACCAGGCGGTTCCAGATCCTTCACTCGACCAATCCGACCCTCATCTCACGAACCGCTCTTACAATCGGGACAATCCCTTCCCCACGCCCCTCTCATTCGCTCCATCGTCCGAACCTATCCCCCCCGAAATCGCGTTTGGAACCGCCCGTCCGATTTGCGATAACAGTAGCACCCTCCCGCCGAGACTTCTCCCATGGCCCGCTGGCTCCTTCCGCTCCGCTTCCTCGTCGCCAGTTCCTCGGTTGCGCTGCTCGCCTTCGCACTGACCGGAGCCGACCCGGTTCCGCAGCAACCGGCCCCCGTCGATGTGAAGAAGCCGTTCGCCGAAACAGTGCGGCCGATCCTCGCGAAGTATTGTCTGGGGTGCCATTCGACGAAGGACATGAAGGGGAGCCTCGACCTCGAACGCTTCGCCACACTGGAGTCGGTGCGCAAAGAAATCAAGCCATGGCAGCAGATGATCGAGCAGATCGAAACGGGGGAGATGCCGCCGAAGGGGAAGCCGCAGCCGACGGCCGAGGAGAAGAAGCTGCTGCTCGGCTGGATCCGCGGCTTCCTGGATACCGAAGCGAAGGCCCGCTCCGGTGACCCCGGCGATGTGCCGCTGCGGCGCCTGAGCAACGCGGAATACGACAACACGGTCCGCGATCTCACGGGTGTCGATCTGCGACCGACGCGGGAGTTCCCCGCCGACGGCGCCGCCGGAGAGGGCTTCACGAATGCGGCCGAGGCGCTGTCGGACGTGTCGCCCGCGCTGCTGACGAAATACGTGAACGCGGCCAAGGATGTCGCCGATCACGCCGTCTTCCTGCGCGATGGCATCCGCTTCTCGGCGGGAAAGACGCGCCGCGATTGGACCGATGAGAGCATCGCGAAGCTGCGGCAGTTCTACGCGGGGTTCCCCGCTCAGGATTCGCAAACGGCTTTGCCCTTCACGCTGGTCACCGACGGGCACAATGCGGAAAGCATCGGCCGATTGAAGCAGCACTACGCCGCGAACGGCCCCGACGGCCGGCTGTCGGTGACGCCGTACATCCTCGCGACGATCCGCAACCGCGAGGCGCTCGCGGCCGGGAAGCTCGACCAAGTCGCGGCGATGGAGAAGCTCAACGCGAAGTACTTGAGCATCCTCCGGAGGGCGCTGACGGATAAGACGCCGTCGCATCCGCTCGATGCGATCCGCGCCAGCTGGAGTGTTGCGACCGAGAAGGATGCGCCCGCCATCGCCGCGGAGATCGGCGCCTGGCAGACGGCCCTCTGGAAGGTTGTGCCCATCGGCAGCTACCGCCATGGCGCCTCGCCCCGGCAAATGCCGGTCGATCCCGCCGCGGGCGAAACGCAGTCGCTGCGGTTCGGGGTGAAGCCGGCGCCCGGGCAGAACGAAGTCGTGATCCACCTGCGCAGTCGCGATCTGCTGGCCGCCGACAAGCCGAGCGCGGTCGTCTGGCAGCGGCCGCGCTTCGAAGGGCCGGGGAAAGCTCCGCTCCTGCTGAAGGACTACGCGACCTTCGGGCCGACGTTCGAGGTCGAGTATCCGACCGTCTTCGCCGACAGTGCCAAGTATCTCGCGGCCGTGCGGGAAGCGGCCCACGACCGCAAATTGGCGCTCGCCGATCTCGCCGAGACTCACGGCCTCGATGCGATCCTTCTGAAGCGCTGGAGCGATGTGCTGGCCGTCGAAGTGCCTGGCAAGCCGGACGCGACCGCGCTGCCCGGCCGAGTCGTGCCGACGATCAAGCTCGAACTGCTCGATGAGAAGGCCCCCAAGAACGACCCGTTCCCCGCGATCAACGGCTGGCGCAAGAAGGGCACCGACCTTCCCATCGTGATCGCGAACTCTTCGGACAAACTCGAAAAGATCCCCGGCACAGTGCCGGCGCACGCGGTCGCCGTCCATCCGATGCCGAAGGAGTTCGTGGCCGTCGTTTGGAAATCGCCCATCGCGGGGAGCGTCCGCGTCGAAGCGCGCATCCAGCACGCGCACCCGTCCTGCGGCAACGGTGTCGCCTGGTTCCTCGAACAGCGCCGCGGCGAACGCGCCGCCGTCTTCGCCGAAGGGGAAGTCGAACTCGGGAAGGACGCGAGGCCGGCCGCGAAGATCGTGAACGTCGAGAAGGGGGATTCGCTGATCCTCGCGATCGATGCAAAGCGCGGCGACCACGTTTGCGACCTCACCGAGATCGCGTTCACCATCACCGAAGTTGAGAAGCCGGGGACGGTCTGGAATCTCGCCGCCGACATCAACACGAACATCGCGGACGGCAACCCGCACGCGGACACGCACGGCAACAAAGACACCTGGAGCTTCGTCCGCGGTGCGTCGCGGGCGCCGGGCAAATCCGTGCCGACCGGGATTCCCGAGTTGTCATCGCTCGGCGTCTGGCGCCG
>JAYVTJ010000099.1:0-4224 GCA_043774415.1 Fimbriiglobus sp.
CGCGGCGGGCGCTCCGGCCGCTGCGCGTCCTCCAGCGGACACACTGGGAGCAGGCCATCGCGAAGCTCAGCACGCCGACGGCCAGCCCGTACGCCGTGAGCTTCTACACGCTGCCGCAGCACTGGGAACTGTTCAAGTTCATCTCGGCGCCGACGACCCGGCCCGGCGGCAACGCGCTGGCGCACCCCGGCTTCGAACTGAACGACCGCGTGCCGGCCGTCGGCGCCGCCATCGCTTCGCTTCCCGGCTGGACGACGCGCCGGACGTTCCTCGATTCCGTCGTCGGCAGCGCGTCGATCATCAACACCGATTCGGACCGCGTCGAAGACGCCATCCCACAGCAGCCCGATTACGGGACGGCGCGCAACCAGCCCGGCCGGCCGGTGCCGACGAAGGCCGACGCGCTCAACCGACAGCCGAAACCGGACCTGGGTCGCCACTGCCTGAAGCTCGAAATGAACCCCGATGTCAAGAAGCTCGGAGTGGGCAAAGTGCCGCAGGCGCTCGAACGCTCCTTCCTCGCGGTCGATAGTCCTGCGGTCGAGTTCCCCGCCGGGACGTGGGTGCGCATCGGCTTTTGGGTGAAGGTGCTCGAAGTGCGTTCGTCGGCCGACGGCGTGGTGGTCTACGATTCGGCCGGCGGCGAACCGCTGAGCGTGCGGCCGAACGCCAGCGAGCGCTGGCAGCAGTTCCACCTCTACCGGCAGGTGCCCGAAACGGGGAAGATCGGCATCAGCTTCGCCCTCACCGGTTTGGGCGTAGTCTTCTTCGACGACGTGAAAATCGAACCGATGATCCCGGGCGGCGGCACGACGAGCGCGAAGCCGGCGGTGCCCGGCGCCCCGCCGAAGCCGCGACTGCCGGGCGAGGACATCCGCCCGCTACCGTTCCCGCGCCAGACCGATCCGCTGCCACCCCCGAGGCCGGTGCCTCCGAAGCGGGATGTGCTGTCGCTTCCGATGCCGGACGGATTGCGGAAGTGAACCGGCTCACGCCGGCGTTTTCCACTCGTAGTCGCAGTAGACCACGCCGTGATCCTGGCTCGTCGAGAGGTGGGCGTGGGCGTCGTCGCCGATCACGTCGAGCACCGAGGCGCTCTCCACGCCGTCGACGACCGTGCCGTTGGCGGTCGCCATCCAGAGGCCCAGCAGGATCGTTTGACCGGGGCGGATCTTCACGTCGCGCAACCGGCACTCGTAGGTCTGCACACCGGGGCGCAGAGCGACGGCGAAATCCACTTCGCGGGTCCAAGTGCTGATGATCCGCGTGCCGTGGAGTGTTTGGATGATCGCCGAGAGGGTGATATCGGGAAGCGCTTCGCCCGATTCGATCTCGAGCCGCAGCAGCATGTCCGAACCGGTGACGAAGGCCGAGATCGGGCGCCCCTCGGCATCCAGCACGGCGGCGCGGACGAACTTCGCCCGGCCGTCGCCGCTGCGCGGCTTGTCGCGGAGGTCGCCGGTCTGACTTTCGAGCAGCATCTTGTCCATGTAGAGCTGCGTGGCCTCGGCGCTCGGCCCGATGCTCTGCACCATCCCCTTTTCCAAGTAGACCGCGCGGTGGCAGAGCCGGGGCACGAGCTGCATGTTGTGCGACACGAAGAGGATCGTCCGGCCCTGCCGGGCGAGTTCGGCCATGCGGTCGATGCACTTGCGCTGGAAGGTCGCATCGCCGACGGCGAGCACCTCATCGACGATCAGGATTTCCGGTTCGAGGTACGCGGCGATGGCGAACGCGAGTCGGACGTACTGCCCCGAACTGTAGCGCTTCACCGGCGTGTCGAGGTGCCGGCCGATCTCGGAGAACTCGACGATGCGCTCGTACTTCGCGAGGATCTCCCGGCGCCGCATGCCGAGGATGCTGCCGCTGAGGAAGATGTTCTCCCGGCCCGTGAGTTCCGGATGAAAGCCGGTGCCGACTTCGAGCAGGCTACCCAGGCGACCGCGGAATTCGATGGTGCCCGAAGTCGGGACGGTCACGCGGCTCAGCACTTTGAGCAGTGTCGATTTGCCCGCGCCGTTGCGGCCGAGGAGGCCGACGACTTCGCCGGGATTCACGTCGAAGCTCACATCCTTCAGCGCCCAGAAGACGTTGTCGGTCGCGGGGCCGCCGGGGCGCAGGAGGGCTTTCACCTTGCGGGCGGTGTCGCGGATCATCATCCCCGCGCGCTCGGTGATGTTGGACAGGGGCAGCCCCGTCCGGCCGAGTGTGAAGCACTTCGAGAGGTTCCGAATCTGGATCGCCGGAGGCATGAGTGTCGGGATCTCGGAGTGAGGATCACAGGAACGAGAACGACTCGACGATGATTTTCAGCACGTCGTCCGAGGGGAAGGCCCGCTTCTGGCTGATGCGGATGCTGTAGATTCGCTTGCCGTCGTGAGTGAAGTAGGTCACGGTGTGAAGGCCCGCTTTGGCGACCCGCTCGCGCTCCTCGCGGTCGATTTCGGTCCAGACCCCGGTTTCGCCCGGCTTTCCCCTCTGCTGCGCTTTCTCTTTGACTTTGACTTCGAGTCCGGGCTTGCCGCCGAGAGTCACCGCCCGCTTGCTGACGACGGCGATTTTCTCGCTGTCCGTCACGAAGGAATCGATCTCGGTCAGCAACTGCATCAGGGCCGCCTGATCGGTGCCGGGTTTCGCGCCGACCGGCAGCGGCCGCGAGTGTGCCCCGGCCTGCTTTCCATCCGGGTCGTCGTCCCGGACCGCATCGACCTTCCAGCCGAAATGGCCCAGTTCGGAGACGTTTTGGCCGTTGAACTTCGCGTTCGTCTTCTTGGCGTCGCCGGGCAGGAACACGGCGAATCCGCCGTCGGTTTCGCGGACGGCGGTGTAGCCCGCCGGGGTCGATGGCCCGAGTGCGCCGCCGGGACCGCCGAGCGCTCCCGGCGCGCCCGGCTTCCCGCCGGACAACATCACCACGGCCCCGATCGCGATCCCGATGACGGCGAGCATCCCCACGCCGCCGACCGCGAAGATCCAGATGGGCACGCCCTTCTTTTTCGCGGCGACCTTCTTCTTCCGCGGACGTTCGTCCTCGTCATCCTCATCGCGGCGCCGGGATTTCTTCGCCGGGCGTTCGTCTTCTTCTTCGTCTTCATCGACGATTACGACCGGTGCCGGTTTCTTGGCGACCGCCGCTTTCACGGGCGGACGCGGTTCGTCCTCCACGATCTCGAAATCGTCTTCCGCGACGGGTACGGCGATGACCGCGGCGCATTTGGGGCACTTGACCCGCTTGCCCGCGGCCGCGTCCGGCGCACTCATCTTGGCCGAGCACTTCGCGCATTGGATCGGAATGGCCATGGCGGAACCTCGGGGGAGGAAGGTTTCGGAGGAGACGACGGATCACATCGAGATTCGCCGGTGCAGATCGTCCACGACCCAGTGGAATGCGGCGAGGTGGATCGTTTCCACAATGCCCATGTCGTCGAGCGCGACGTGCAATCCCTGCGGGCACATCGTGCGGAGTTTGCCGCCGGTGAACCCAGTGACAGCGTATGTGCCGAGCCCGTGCTTCCGGGCCCACTCCACGGCGCCGAGGATGTTCTCGCTGTTCCCCGAACCGCTGATGGCGATGAGCAAGTCGCCCGGCGAGGCGAGGTTCCGCAACTGCTCGAGGAAGACGCGGTCGAAGCCTTCGTCGTTGCCCCACGCCAAGATGTACGGCGTGTTGTCCGTCAGGCTGATGATGCGGAAGCGCTTCTTGGTGTCGTTCTGCAAATCTTCGGGGAGCTTCAGCGTTCCCTTGCCGATGTCTTCGCAGAAGTGCGAAGCGTTCGAGCCGCTGCCGCCGTTGCCGATGACGAAGATCATGTTCCCGGTCAGGTACTTGGCGTGCATCACGTCCGCGAGCGCCTGCAACTCCGCCGGGTCGAGCCGCAACAGCTCCGCCGCGTTGCGCTGAAGGTACTCCGCCGCGCCCATCCGTGTGCCGATCATCTCCGCGTCCTCTTCCACTTCGAGCCGTTGCGAATCCGGGTATGGGGCGTGGGGTATTGAAGAACGGGACCGTCACCGACGACCTTCCGACCATACCCCACACCCGATACCCCGGTTCAGATCGTGTCCGCCATCGTGTTCTCCACCCGGCGGAAGTATATCAGCCCGACCGCGAGGATCAGCGCGCTCACCGACGCCGACACCGCCAGCGCCGGCCACTGCACCGGCTCGCCCAGGAGGCAGGCGCGGAAGTTCAGCACGATGCCGTAGAGCGGGTTCAGCGGCAGC
>JAYVTJ010000100.1:0-3496 GCA_043774415.1 Fimbriiglobus sp.
CTACAAGGCTTCGCGAAGGCCGCGGGATCGAATCCCGCGGCCTTCCGGCGTTTCGCGGGCGCGTCGACTACAACAGGTGTGCCGCGAACTCGTGCGAGAGGGATCATGCCGGAACCGTGGGATTACAAGAAGGCCGGGCTCGACCTCGAGAAGTACGCCGAAACGATGGCCGGGATCGCTCCGCTGCTCGCGCGGACGTGGGATGCGCACCGCGTGGTGAAGCCGCCGTTCCCGCCCCGCAAGGGCGGCAAAGGCTCCGGCGGCTTCGCCAGTCTGTTCGACCTCAACGCCCTCGGCAGCTCCGCGAAGCGCTACGCGAATCCCGTGCTGGTCACCTGCACCGACGGCGTCGGCAGCAAGCTGAAGATCGCCGCGCAGATGGGCCGGTTCGACACCGTCGGCATCGACCTCGTCGCCATGTCCGTGAACGACCTCATCTGCACCGGCGGCGATGCGCTCGTCTTCCTCGACTACATCGCGATGCCGAAGGACGACCCCGAACTCTCCCGGCAACTCGTGCACGGGATCAGCGAAGGCTGCCTGCAAGCGGGCTGTTCCCTGGTCGGCGGGGAAACCGCGATCCTCCCCGAGTTCTACTCGCCCGGCGACTTCGACATGGCCGGCTTCGCCGCCGGGATGGTCGAACGAACCGAGGTGATCGACGGCTCCGCCATCCGCCCCGGCGATTCGCTGATCGGCATCGCCAGCAGCGGCATCCATTCCAACGGTTACAGTCTGGTCCGGAAGGTCGTCTTCGAAGCGGCGGGGATGAGCGCGACCGACTGCGTTGCCGAACTCGGCGCAACCGTCGGCGATGCGCTGCTGACGCCGACGAAAATCTACGCGGAGGAAATCCGCGCGCTCCTCGATGCTGTCCAGACGGCCGAATTCGCGATCGGCGGGCTGGCGAACATCACGGGCGGCGGCATCCCGGACAATTTGGGCCGCATCTTGCCGCCGGGGTGTCAAGCGGTTGTCAGCCGCGCCGCGTGGCCGAAGCCGGCGCTCTTCTCGTGGCTCCAGCGGCTCGGCAACATCGCCGACGCCGAGATGGATCGCGTGTTCAATATGGGCATCGGCTTCGTCGTCGTCTGCCGGCCGGAGGTCGCCGGACGCGCGCTGGCGAACCTGAGTGACAGCGGATTGACAGCGTGGCCCATCGGCGAGGTGCGATCCGGGGAAGTCGGAGTGGTCATCGCGGGTTAGGGCAGCAGGTGGGGTTTGAGCATGAGCGGGCCGCGATCCTTCAGCAGCGAATCCCAGATCTCCCGGTCCGATTTCCCCTTCGCGATCAGGTCGCGGATCTCGTCGCGCGTGAAGTTCGGCATCCCGCAGCCGCTCGGGTTGCAACTGGCCAGCGTGTAGAACATCCCCGTGCAGGTGTCCTTGCCGATGCGGCACGAGCAGTAGATGCTCGCCAGGAACCACTCGACGCGCTCCTCCTTCGTGCGTTCGCGGCCGAGGTCGGGCGGATACTCGGACTCGTCCACCGACTTCGCCGGCGCGGTCATTTTGAGGTCGATGCGCCGCCCGGACTTCAACTCGCTCGCTTGGAGTTCGCCCACCACCAACCGGAGTTGCGTGCGTTCCCGCCACGGCTGCACCGACTTCACGACGGCGTTGATCGCCGCGGCGCCCACGAGTTCCACGGCATCGCCCGGCTTCAGGGAACGGCCCCAGCGGATCGCCTCGTGGTCGAGCATCAGGTCGAGTTCGCCGCTGAAATTGTGGACGAACGCCAGCGTGCCGGGAAGACCCTCGGTGATCCACTTCTCGCGGAGCCAATCTTTTTGCTTCCGGAGCAACTCGGAGTTCCACAGTCGCGTGATTATTTCGCCTTGCATGCCGAATGGGGGCTTCGCCGCGCCAGCAACTTTCGGTTTGGCGAGGGGATCGAAGCGCATGTCGGCCGCGCTGAATTCGTCCGCGATCATGGCCACCGAAACGGGATTCTTCTCGCGGTCGAGCTTCAGCCAGACCCAGACTTTGTCTCCGGCTTTGAACTGCTCGAGCCGGCCCCACCAGCCCCCGAATTTCACCTCGGCATCGGGCTCGACCGTCCAAACCTTGGCGACCTTCTCGCCGTCGAGCAGCAGTGCGACCGTGCGGGCTTTCGCATCGACCGCCTTGACCATTCCGAATGGTTTCGGCAGCAGTCGGAGGAACTCGGACTTGCCCGCGATCATCTTCACTTTGTCGTTCACGCTCTCGATCGGTTTCTGGTCGAGTAGAGTTTCGGGATACTCCGCGGACCACGCGAACCACCGGCACGCAACGCTGTCCACCCATTCCAGCGTCCACCCCTTCAGTTCCCCTTCGATCCCCCGGCCGTCGATGCCCCAGGTCGTTCCGGTCTCGGCATCGCGGACGATCCCGTCCTTCTCGGTGAAGGTCAGCGCGCGGCTCGGCAGCTCCTTCCCGTCGGGCAGCGGTTGACCCTCGTCGATGGGCGACACGCCGTTCTTGTCGGGCTTCGGCCCCTTCCACTTGCGCGGTTGGGCGGCCGCGGGTTTGTATGCGGCGCCGCCGAGCAGCACGATCTCCGCCGCGCCGAGTTTGTCCGTCCGAAATCGCGGCGAGTCCTTCCGCGGATAGGCTTTCGCGATCCCGCCGATGCGGACGCCCAGCACCGCGTCTTCGGGTTTCAACCGCGAGTCGATCTTCGCGGCGCGGGTCTCGAGCGAGTCGGCGTTCTTCTCGGTCGGCAGTTCCACCGGCTTGTATTTGTCGTGCATCTCGTAGGCGACGGCGTTCGGATTGCGGGCCATCGCTTCGCCCCAGGTGCTGGCGATCGTCGGCACCACGGGCAACCGCGTCCCCTTGCGGGGCCCTTCGAGACCGAGGCCGCTGAGGGCGGAAAAGACCGTGCCGTCGGCGGTGTCGCGGATCGTCAGGACGCCGCCGCGCCAGCCCTCGAAGACGAAGTTGTAGTTGGGGGCGAAGCCGCGCACAAAGCCGGCGTCCGGATCGCAGACGAACACGCCGTAGCTGTCCGAGATGACGCGATACTTGCTGAGGAAGAAGCGGATCGGGATCGTCCCGCCGTCGGAGTAACCGCGGATCCAGGAGAGCGCGGGCTCGGTCGGCTTGAGTTCGTCCTTGCGGCGCTTCGCTTCATCGACGCAGTGGGAGCAGTTCGGGTTCACGAGCGTCGGGAAGGCCGGCGGCTTGGCGACGGGGGAAGGTTCGGCGGCGAACACCGGTGCTGCGAAGAACAGTGCGAAGAGACCGGAGATACGCATGGGGGTGACTTCAGAGGGTTGGAGCTCATTCAACTGTTCAATTCTACCGCACGCTCGCCGCGCTTGCGCTGGCGGTAGTACTTCAAACCCGGCAGGAAGAACGAGAGCGCGGAGACGACCCCGAACAGCAAATGGCCCACTTGCGGGAGGGCCGCCATGCCGATGGCCGTGCCGAAGTAGGCCGCGACCCAGATGTAGAACTGTCCCGAAAGCGTGCCGGCTTTGAAGAAGAAGACCATCGCCGCGATGACCGC
>JAYVTJ010000101.1:0-3984 GCA_043774415.1 Fimbriiglobus sp.
GGATTGGCGCACCCCAACTGCGCATCACGCTGTACTCGCTGCGCTCCGCGGGCTACAATCTCCCGGGTCCGGATTCCGCACGGGGGTTGCTCCATGGCCGCGTCTTCGATCGACCGCTCCGTTCGCCAGGCCCGCGCCCGCATCATCCGGCAATCGTTCGTCACCTACTTGGGGCAGTGCTGGGCCGTCGCACTCGCGGTCACGCTCGTCTGGTTCCTCGCTCAACCGATGCTGCTGGAGCAGCCGGCGGAGTCGCTGCGGTGGATCGTGCTCGGAAGCGGCTTGGCACTCGGACTCATCGCGGCCATCGTGCGCACGCGCCGCGCGGCCCCTTCCGATGAAGGCGTGGCGCTCGAGATCGACAGCCGCTTCGGACTGCGCGAGCGCGTCACCACGGCCGTGGCGCTCCCCGCCGAACTGCGCAAGACATCCGCTGGCCAAGCGCTCTTCGCCGATGCGGAGAGCAAGCTCGCACCGCTGAATGTGTCCGAGAAGTTCCCCGTCAAACCCCAGCGCAGCCTGCTCGGAATTCCGGTGCTGGCGCTCGCCCTCGCGGCGACCGTGCTCTGGTGGAACCCCGAAGCGATGGGGTTGACGACGACCGAGGAAGACGGCATCGCCCGGCAGACGCAGGATCAAACGGTCGCGGCGCAGACGCCGCTGAAGAAGAAAGTGCCGGCGCCGCCGAAGGTGAATCCGGATGCTCCGCCGGAGCGCCCCAACAAGGGGAAGGGTTTGAAGGAACTCGAAGAGGAACTCGCCAAGGCGCACGACAAGTTTGCGAAAGACCCGTACGAGGACTCGCCCGAGAAGCAGCGCGAGAAGGCCGCGGAACTGGCGCAGCTCGAGAACAAGACGCAGAAGTTCGTCGAGCAGAAGGCGGACAAACTCCAAGAATTGCAGGAGCAGTTCGGGAAACTCGACAAGCTGAATATGGACAAGGAATTCGAGGACGGCCCCGCGAAGGACTTCAACGACGCCCTCGCCAAGGGCGACTTGAAGAAGGCCAAAGAGGAAGTGGACGAACTCAAGAAGAAGGCGAAGGACAAGAAGCTCGACGAGAAGGATCAGGAGAAGCTCCAGCGCCAGCTCGACAAGATGAAGAAGGAACTCGAGCGCCTCGACCGCGACAAGCAGAAGGAGAAGGAAGAGCAGAAGAAGGAGCGCGAGGAGAAGAAGAAGGAACTCGAGAAGGAGATCGAAAAGGCCAAGAAGGAAGGGAAGGACGCCTCGCAACTGGAGCGCGAACGGGAGAAGGTCGAAAAGCAAGAGCAGCAGGAGCGCGAAGCGGGCGAGCAACTGAAGGATTTGGCCGAGAAGCTCGGCGGCGCCCAGCAGGGCCTCGAAGAGATGGATCTGGAAAAGGTCGCCGAGGAACTCGACAAAGCGGGCAAGGCGATCGAGAAGATCGACGGCGAAGTACAGGACTTCAAAGAGGCCGAGGGGCAACTGCAGAAGCTGAAGGAAGAGCGCCGCGAAGCGTCGAAGCAGGGCGAGGGTCAGGGGCAGAAGGTCGCGGGGCAGGGGGAGCCGGGCGAGAAGAGCAATGAGCCTGGCAAGCCGACGAAGAGCGGGCCCAACAACGGCGGCATCGGCTCCGGCCAGCGACCCATCAACGAGGACGCGCAGACGAACTCGCAGGACGAAAAGATCCGTGCCCCGTTCGACCCCAAGGGCAAGAAGACCTTCGCCGGTTCGACGAAAGGCCCGGCGTTCACGAAGAAGACCGAAGCGGAACTCGGCAAGGAAATCCAGCAGCGCGCCCAGGAGGCCCCGGCCGGGGCGGACGCCCAGCGCCTCCCGCGCGATGCCCGCGACACGGTGAAGGAGTACTTCGAGAAGCTCGGTGGCACCGGCGGCAAGAAATGAACCTTTCGGGGGCGGTGCGCGTCGTACTCGTAGCGGAAGTCGCCAGACTTCCGTCCGCTTCGAGACAGCGGATGCCTCGGAACTCTGGCGAGTTCCGCTACCTCCGATTTCAGCCTTGAAGGGAAACCCCTCCGCGCCTAATCTTCTAGTTCGGCGGGATAGGCCTGCGTAGCTCAGTCGGTAGAGCAACGGTTTTGTAAACCGTAGGTCGTGAGTTCGATTCTCACCGCTGGCTCAGCGAGTTCGGTCGGCGATACACCGGGTAGGTGGCAGAGTGGTCAAATGCACCAGACTGTAAATCTGGCCTCTTCGGAGTTCGGGGGTTCGAATCCCTCTCTACCCATCCTCGGAAGTGCGGAGTTCGGAATGCGGAATTCGGAGTGGAAGAATCGCGGTCGGACCGTCTCTTTCTGATACTCCGCATTCCGGACTCCGCTCTCCGAATTTCCCCCATGCGGGAGTAGCTCAACGGTAGAGCACTTGCCTTCCAAGCAAGATGTTGCGAGTTCGAATCTCGTCTCCCGCTCTGGTCGATGGTGGGCGCCGGTCGTATCGTGCCCGTTCGGTCGGTCGTCCGGTTTTTCGGTTTTTGTCGATCCCGCTGCTGTAGCTCAGGGGTAGAGCACTTCATTGGTAATGAAGAGGTCGTGGGTTCAATTCCCACCAGCAGCTTTCCGGAGTGCGGGGTTCCGTAAGTTCGGCCAACCGACACACTCCACTCCGGTCCGTCGCCGGCCTCTCTCCAAGTGGGGCGGACGAACGGCGGCCGGGCGTAGTTTCAGCAACCTGGAGTTCCAGCGGAGATTGCGATGGCGAAGGGCGAATTCAAGCGTACCAAACCCCACCTGAACGTCGGCACCATCGGTCACATCGACCACGGCAAGTCGACCCTCACGGCGGCGCTCGTCGCGCGCCAGGGGTTCAAATTCGGCGGGGAAGTGAAGAGCTACGCCGAAATTACGAAGGGCGGAACCGTCCGCGATGCCAACAAGACCGTGACCATCGCCGTGTCGCACGTCGAATACGAAACCAAGGCCCGCCACTACGCCCACATCGACTGCCCCGGGCACGCCGACTTCATCAAGAACATGATCACGGGCGCCGCCCAGATGGACGGCGCCATCCTCGTGGTCGCCGCCAACGATGGCCCGATGCCGCAGACCCGCGAGCACGTGCTCCTCGCCCGCCAAGTCGGCGTGCCGAAGGTCGTCGTGTACATGAATAAGTGCGACACCGTCGACGACCCCGAACTGCTCGAACTCGTGGAACTCGAAATCCGCGAACTCCTGAACAAGTACGAGTTCCCCGGCGACGAGACGCCGATCATCCGCGGCCAGTCGAAGGACGCTCTCGAAAACCCGACGACCGACGGCCCCGGCTCGAAGTCGATCGACGAACTCGTGGACGCCCTCGACACCTTCATCCCGATCCCGGAGCGGGCCGAAGACAAGCCGTTCCTGATGTCGATCGAAGACGTCTTCAGCATCAAGGGCCGGGGCACCGTGGCCACGGGCCGCGTCGAGCGGGGCACCGCGAAGGTCGGCGACGAAGTCGAAATCATCGGCCTCCGCAAGGACATCGTGAAGACGATCCTCACGGGGATCGAAATGTTCCAGAAGACCCTCGACAAGGCCATCGCCGGCGACAACGTCGGGGCGCTGCTCCGCGGCATCGACCGCGACGGCATCGAACGGGGCCAAGTGCTCGCCAAGCCGGGGAGCATCAAGCCGCGCTCGAAGTTCGAGGCGAACATCTACGTGCTCAGCAAGGACGAAGGCGGGCGCCACACGCCGTTCTTCAGCGGCTACCAGCCTCAGTTCTACTTCCGCACCACGGACGTGACCGGGAAGATCACGCTGCCCGAAGGCGTCGAAATGTGCATGCCCGGCGACAACGTCAAGGTCGTCGTGACCCTGATGGAAGGCATGCCGGTCGCCATGGACGAAGGTCTCCGCTTCGCCATTCGCGAAGGCGGCCGCACCGTCGGCTCCGGCGTCGTGACGAAGATCCTGGCGTAGGTCGTCGACCTACAGGCGAGCGGCTCGGCGTAAGCCTGCCGTGTATTGTATTGGCCGCGTACTATCGGACAAATACACGGCGGGCTTACGCCAGGCC
>JAYVTJ010000102.1:0-3686 GCA_043774415.1 Fimbriiglobus sp.
GCGGGCTGTCGAAAAGCAAAGCCGGAAATGGCGTGCATCTACGCCGGGTTCTTTGCGGCTTTCTTCCCGTGACAGTCCACCGATGCGGCGTACAGTCGCCGCAGAGTGCCACCGAGGACTTTCACCCGCCACCGACGGGTAAGGGCTCAAAGGGCGTTGGGGAGCTCGGATCCGACCGCCAAAAATGTCCTGCGCTGTCCACCCTGACAACAGGCCCTCATGATTTCCGCGAGGGAATCCAGAATCCGGTCGGATTCGGGACCATCGTCCGCTCCCAAGGAAGGGCGGAATGGTCGGGCGGGATTCGTTCGGCTACCGAAACCGCTCATGAGTAAGCCGGAAGGCTAAGACTTCTGCTGAATATGAGGGTAGTGGGCCGGGTCGCGTACCCACCGGAAGATTTCACGCCCAGCCTGCCGGGCTAGCCAACCCCGCCCGCACCTCGGCGAGCGTCACCGCGGGTGAGCCGTCGGCCTCGCACTCGGAATGGTAATCGGAATCGGGTAGCTAAAAGGGCTTGTCACGGATCCGCGCGGACGAAATCGACGAAGCCGCGTTCGACGTTCAGGTCCGAGAGCCGGACGCGGAGCCGGTCGCCGACGCCGATCCCCGACAGCGCGCCCTGCAGCTTTCCCTCGGCGGGCGGCTGCAGCAGTCGGACCCAGGTCCCTTTCTCGGATGCCCCGGTCACGATGGCGTCGAACGTCTCGCCGATCCGGCCGGAAAGGTAGAGGGCCGCGGCCGATTTGCGCACCTGCCGCTCCACTTTCTTGGCCGCATCTTCCTGCGCGGTGCAGTGGGTGGCCAGCAGCGCGAGTTCGGCCGGACTGTACGGCACCGCGGCGCCGGCCAGCGCCGCTTTCAGCAGCCGCTGCGTGATCAGATCGGGGTACCGGCGATTGGGCGCCGTGGAGTGACTGTACTCCCGGACGGCCAAACCGAAGTGGCCCGCGGCGTGCACCGCGTACTCCCCGGCGCCGAGGAGTTTGACGATGGCCAGCGACAAGTCGGGGAAGCGGAGCGGGTCCGCCAGGCGGCGCCGCGTCAGGAACTCCGCGAGCGCCTTGGAATCCGGGGCCTCGGGGAGCCGCTCGCCGGACTCCTCGGCGACCCGGCGGATGCGATCCCAGTGTTCCGGGGATCGGACGACCCGCCGGAGCACCGGCCAGCCGCGCGATTCCAGGAACTGCGCCGCGGCGTCGTTGGCCGCGATCATGACGTCTTCGATGAGCTGCTTCGCGCGGTTCGTGCGGTCCGCGCGCAAGTCCACGACCGCTCCGCCGCTCAGGATCGCTTCCGGCTCGATGGTTTCGAGATCGAGGGCCCGTGCAGGTGGCGCACGGATCGCATGAGCTGCGCGGTCCGATCCTGGAGGCGCAGGTTGTCCGCCAAGCCCCCGATCCGCTCGACTCGCTCGGGCGCCTCGGCCGCGCCGTCCAGCCAAGCCGCGACGCTGCGGTAGGCGAGTTTCGCGCGGTTGCGGACGAGGGCGCGGTACACATCGGAACCGGCGACCGAGCCGTCGGCCGCGATCGCCATCTTGATCGCGATCGCCAGCCGATCCTCCCCTTCCGAGAGGGACGTGAGATCCGTGGAGAGCCTCTCCGGGAGCATCGGAAAGATTTTGGCGGCGGTGTAAACGGATGAGGTGTTGGCGCGGGCGTGCCGGTCGATCGGCGAGCCCGGTTTGACGATCGCGTCCACGTCGGCGATCGCGATCAGGATTTTGGTCGCGCCGCCCGGGAGCGGCTCGGCGACGGTGAGCTGATCGAGATCCCGGGAGCTGTCGTTGTCGATCGAGCACCACAGGAGCCCGCGGAGGTCGCGGATCGCGGGATCCGCATCGCGTGCGGGGCCGGGAACGCCGCTGAGTTGACTCATCGCTTCGGCGGGGAAGTCGGGTTCGAGCCCGCGGGTCAGCATGGCCCGGCGCGCGATGGCCCCGAGGTCGATTCCGCCTGTGTTTCCGTCCATCCGTCGCTCCTCGGGGTTCGCGTTGAGAGGGCTCTTTTCCGGCTGCCGCCCGGTCATTCCGTCCCTTTGGGCGGCAATGGCAACGGCGTTGCCGCGCTCGGGCGCAATGCACGCCGATCCTCTCTATCGCGGGGTCTCCGTTCACTTCGCGAGGGCGGGGTGGGCGACCGCGGACAGCAGCACGGGCCCGTCCTTGCCGGCCTCGGCGTAGATGACCGCGACCGACTGGCCCGCGACCAGATCCTTGACCTCCGCTTCGCGCTGGGTCATCACGACCTTGTCGCCGCGCTTCTGCGGGGCGAGGACTGTCACCTTGCTCGTCCCGGTCACACTGAGGGTCAACGCCTTGTGGAACTTCCCGTCCGTCCCCCGCGGCTTGATCACCAGTGCGTCCTTGTCCGCCTTCTCGACGACCCCGCTCGCGGTCGCCACGGCGGGATCGGCCGGGGCCTTTTTGTCTTCGGCGGATACCGATCCCGCCGCGAGGCAGAGGGCGGCGATCAGGAGGATCGAGGGGAGCAGGCGCATCGGAGGTCTCCGGTGGAATTCTTCAGAATCCGAGACATCGTAACTCGGAACGGCCTCTCGGAGAAGACTCCCGCAGCGCGAATCGTTTGCGCCGGAAAGGTTCCCGCATCCGACTCGCACGATTCGCCGCCCGATTCGACCGCTCCTCGGGGCGGGTCTTCGCCGCCGGCCCCCGCAGGTCGACCGAATCTGCAAGCGGAGCGATTTCCCCGATCGTCCGCGCCGCTGCGAACGGACCCTGCATCACCGGGAGCCCTTTGCGACCCTCGGCGCGATCGGCCCGTGCTCGCGATTGGCACGAGCGTCCATCGTCGTCCGCCGCGGTTTCGCAATCCGTTCGCACAATCGACAATCCCGGTTATCGTCGTGGGAGCGGACGCCACGTTTTGCGACATTCACCACCTCGAAGCGGCTCACCACCAGCCCGCGTTCGACAGCCGGAGTTTTGTGGGTTGCGTCGTTGTCCAACCCGAGGTGGATGCTCACGCCGGGTTCCTAGCTATCTAGATCAGGGTGGCGTCCACGTGATCGAGGAATTTCAGCCCATCATCGCCGGTCTTCCGAAGGCCCGCGGTGTACGCTACACTTTTACTCCGCCGCTCCCGCCTCCTCGCGCTGCCCTTTTACACCGCCGTTAACAATTTTTGCCGTCTCTGCACATCCGCTGGTAGCACTGACGACCGTCGTCTCTGCATAGTGGGTGCAGATAAATTCAGACGCATCTGGGGACTGCCGTAATCCGATCCTCACACATCAATCAGCTCGCGTCACAGCATTCGGAGCAAAGACATGTTCGCGATTTCGTTCCCCGCGGTGGGACCGACGGTGCGCGGATTGTTAGATGAAGCATTCACTCGTTCCAGACCATGATTTCGGACACCCCGCTGCGGGCCTTGCCCGCATGCGTGAACACCACCCGGACTTTCCCCGCCTTCACGCGGTCGAACCGCACTTCATTGAGCTGGCCACCCGTCGGCTTCTCGGGCACTTTCTTGGCGTTCGTCACCGGCCGCCACGCCTTCCCGTCCCAAACCTCGACCTCGTATCCAGAAGGCGGCTGAACCCCACCGCGGTCATCGTAGATTGCCAGTTCCGCGCGGGCGAACTCCTTCTCGGAGCCGAAATCGACTTCGAGCCAGTCCGTTTCGTTCGGCGACTCGTAGCTGGTCCAGCGGTTGGTCGGG